>NZ_JBMFRG010000003.1:0-47969 GCF_049968175.1 Dissulfurimicrobium sp. | reverse complement strand
CGGCGTGCCAGGTTGCGTCAAGAAAAGGAGCGGCCATCCCGTTTCTTGCAAAACCACCAACCGCTGTATGACAGCCCATTATAAAATCGAATGCGGCATCCGCGTCTTTCGGGGCAACACCGAGAGATAAAAGGGTGTCCAGACAAAAATGGCAATTTTCTATATAAGATGTAGTTTGTGGTAAAAAACCGAAACCACCGTCTTCATTCTGACAATCCTTGAGCCATTGGGCCATCTTGATTTCATCAAGCTCGATTCCGCAACCTATCCTCGCAAGATATAGACCCATACGCGCCTCATCAACAGTCCGCCATGTAAAATACCTAGGACCTTTTGAAACGATACCGACAAATGCTGATCCTGCATCCAGCACCTCATTCAATATCCTTGCAAGATAATACCATCTTTGCATGGAAAAAGGCGTGTTTAGCTGTGCAGACACATAAGATAAAATGGCGTCGTCGTCTATATCGAGGCCGATGATACGAAGGCATTTGAGGAACCGGAAAACGGTCTTCGGGTCGTCGGGAAGCGAATGGAAAGGGATGGAAAAATAGCGCAGAAGGGCACCGTCTTCTTTTGGGTAATAATCTGGGGTCACTGTACAATGGCGGTAAAATTTGTCGATAAGCCCGAAGATGTTGACGGCGTGATATGTATCTTCGATAGTGGCTGGAAGCCTCGGAGTAGCAGCGAATCCGCCAGTATCCTTACGCCTTGCCAATACAAAAGAAGAAACAGAAGGCAAGATGTCAATTGTTTTTAATAAATGATTCGGCATCAATGGCCTTCCTTAATAAAGGGCCTATCATAAAAAAAATATCTTGTTATTCCTATACAAACCTGTCTACAGTAAACTGAGAACCAGCGAAACTAAAACAATTTCCTTTTTTCTGAACAGATAAACAAACTCTGCCGGAATATGGATAAATATGGATATTTAGATATGTTAGATATGCCTAAAGCCAAACAAATTAAAAAAAACCACTGGACAAGTTTTAAAAAAGTGCTAGCATTGGACCTACATTAATTATACTAGAAGAAAAATTTTTTAAAAGACGCCATAACTAGATCTAACATCTAAGATAAATTCACATCTCAAGATCGTTACTCTATGACCAATCGGTCAAACTAACCCATAGAAACGGAACAACCCATGTCAAAAAAGATGCTATTGATCCCTCATCTAAAGGAGTTATCCGCCAAGATAGCAAGGACTGTCTTGACCTGCGGCAAAAAATTAGGAAGGACGGGCACATTGATCCTACTGTTCATCCTCGGGGGGAATCTCCTCTTATGGGCCGGACTTAATCGACCGGTACAGGATGAACCATGGAACGGCATCGTAGCCGGTGTCTCTTATTCACCTTATCAAAAATGGGAAGACCCGTTCAAGGACAAATTTCCAACGGTAGTAAAAGAGATGGACAGGGACTTGGCCCTCCTTAAGGGTAAGGTCTCAAGCATCCGTACATACTCATCAATAAACGGCATGGAGGAGGTCCCGCGCCTTGCCAAAAAATACGGCCTTACTGTCACGGCAGGGGCATGGCTTGACAAACGTCCTGCCAACAATGAACGCGAGATAGCGAACCTAATAAGAAGCGCAAAGAAATACGACAATATAGAACGGGTCATTGTGGGCAATGAATCAGTGCTGCGCGGAGACCTTACTGTACCGGAACTCATCCGATATATCGAAAGGGTGAGAAAAGAGGTTAAGGTCCCTGTAAGCACTGCTGAACCGTGGCATGTGTGGCTTGCCCACAAAGAGCTTGCCCAACATGTGGATTATATAGCCATACACGTCCTTCCTTACTGGGAACGTGTGCCTGCGGAACGGGCGGTCGACTGGGTCATGAGCAGATATGAACAGGTAAAAAATGCCTTTCCAGGAAAACACATACTGCTCGCCGAGGTGGGCTGGCCAAGCGCCGGCTCCAGGCGCGGGCCTGCAAAACCAAGCGTCATCAACGAGGCGAAATTCGTCCGCGAGTTTCTAAACGTGGCAAGCCGACAACAACTTGACTACTTTATAATGGAGGCGTTTGATCAGCCCTGGAAACTCCCACTTGAAGGCTCTGTCGGTGCACACTGGGGCATCTTTAATGTAGAGCGCCAGGCTAAGTTCCCGATGCAGGGCGACATCCTTGAGAATCCACTCTGGCCCATGGAAGCAGGACTCGCATTCGCCTTGGCCATCTTTCCCATCCTTTGGTTTTTCATACATTTTAAAGAGATACGACCCCTGGGCCAGGCAGTCTTCGCCTTTTTGATACAGGCTGCTGCCTCTTTAATGGCGTGGACGGCCTTTGTGCCAATAGTGGACGATCTCCCCTTGTTCAGCGAAATTATGTGGGGCGTACTCCTTCCAGCCCAGTTCGGTCTCCTTATGGTAGTGCTGATAAACGGCTTCGAGATGACAGAGATGATATGGAAACCGAATTTGAGGCGCCGTTTTCTGTCTTACAATGGATCTAATGACAGATATTGGCCTATGGTCTCACTGCATGTCGCCGTCTGCAACGAGCCTCCAGACATGGTCATACAGATGCTCAACTCCCTGGCGAGGCTCGATTATCCAATCTATGAGGTGCTTGTAATAGACAACAATACTTATGATGCAAGGCTGTGGGAGCCTGTCAAGAAACACTGCAAACATCTGGGACGCAGATTTAAATTCTTCCACCTTGGCAGATGGCCTGGATACAAGGCCGGGGCGTTAAATTTTGCCTTGACTCGGACAGATCCAAAGGCTGAAATCATAGGCGTGGTAGACAGCGATTATATAGTACAGCCAAACTGGTTGAGGTCGCTTGTTCCGCATTTTGACAGGCCGTCCGTCGGCTTTGTCCAGGCCCCGCAGGACCAAAGGGGATGGGAGGGGAACCTATTTAAAGAAATGTGCAATTGGGAATACAATGGCTTTTTCCATATTGGCATGGTGCACAGGAATGAACGGAACGCCATTATCCAACACGGCACCATGACGCTCATAAGGAAAAAGGTGATCGATAAAATCGGCAAGTGGTCTGAATGGTGTATATGCGAAGATGCCGAGTTCGGCATGAGACTGCTCCATGCTGGCTATGAATCTGTATATGTAAATGAATGTTTCGGCCGCGGACTCACGCCTGACACGTTTGCCGGTTATAAGGGTCAGCGCTTCCGCTGGGTATATGGTGCCATGCAGATAATAAAACACCATTGGCGGTGGCTTGTACCCGACCTTAAAAAGGGACGGGGTCTAACCATGGCCCAAAAATATCACTTTGCCATGGGTTGGCTGCCATGGTTTGCCGACGCCCTACACATGATATTTACCTTTGCAGGGCTGTGCTGGACCGCTGGACTGGTTATATGGCCGCAATATTTCGAGTTTCCGCTTGCGGCATTCATCGTCCCGACCCTTGGTATATTCGCCTTCAAGATCACGCACAGCCTGGCCTTGTACAAGACACGTGTTCCATGTACCCTGCCCCAAAGGATAGGGGCTGCTATAGCAGGCATGTCCCTGACGCACACGATCGCCAAGGCGGTCTTCCGCGGGTTGATTACATCCAAACAGCCTTTTTTGCGAACCCCAAAGGACGAATCAAGACCGCCATTAATACAGGGAATACTCATGGCGCGCGAAGAAGGGCTTATGTTTCTCTTGTTGATGCTGGCGGCGTGCAATATCTTCGTATTCTACGGCGGCAGCGACCTTGAGGTGTTGACCTGGATCGCAGTATTGCTTATACAGTCCATTCCATATCTGGCGGCGATAATCGTATCTGTAGCAAGCACTGTTCCGACACTCGCCGATTTCAAGACATGGCTGAATGTCAAACGTCCACAGATGCAACGGATATAACGGATATAAAAGACCACACAAAAATCCTTTTTCTCTTAAAAGCAAAAGGCCGGGCGGCTTACAGCCAACCGGTCTTTGTATCTCGCGGAAGTTTGCCGCCTGCTCTTTGACCCAATACACAGGGTCAGATATAAACAGTACCTTGTACGATATCCATTCATGGTGTAGGGATCTAAACTAGAAATTTCCAAGAGGGATTTGTGGTATGCGATATACTGCCATGTCGATGCAGCTATCCAAGGATATCTGGCTGACATTGAAGTTGGCATCAAAAAAATTCATCGACGACCGCTGTATAATGGCTGCACAGGCACTTACCTATACAACCATCTTCACGTTGATCCCGGCCCTTTCCCTTTCCTTCTCGCTATTTCATTTTTTCTTCGGCGATCTGACATATCTTGAACCACTACTCTTCAGATATCTTTCAGAAATACTTGCACCAGGCCGCCAAAAAATCGTATTCGAGACCATAGAAAATCTTATCCAAAAGACACAAGAGGCCCCCTTGGGTATGTTCAGCTTCTTGTTCTTCTTTCTTATAGCGGTCATGCTTGTAATAGAACTTGAAGATATATTGAACCACATATGGAAGGTCAAGAGCCGCAAACCCTTTTGGCGAAAAGGGATAGTATATCTAACAGCCCTTACATTTGTCCCGATGCTGATCGCCATGCCCGTCATAGCAAGGGCGTTTCTCGCATCACACGAGCTGGCGCTGTTAGTCTTAAAATACCTTCATATATTCAAATTACTAAGGCTTGCGCCGTTATTTTCTATCTGGATATTTCTTTGGTGCATCTATTTTTTTATACCTGACACGAAAGTCGAATCCCAAGCGGCTGTTGCCGGGGCCTTGAGCGGCGGCATCCTTTGGCTCGCTGCGGCGAAATTATACAGCATCTACACCAGAAAGGTCTTCATATATTCCATTCTTTATGGATCTATAGGCGCTATACCTGTCTTTCTACTATGGCTCCTCATAAGCTGGATGGCGATACTCTTTGGCGCAGAGGTCTCGTACTCGTTTTCATTCAGGCGCAGCCGCACTCTACCGGCCGCCTAAATGCCATGAACGCCTTTCACACCCCTCTATAACATGATATGCAAGCGGGGTCATATGCAGACGGTATGAATGGAGCGCCTTGATCAAGGCCCATGCCTCTGTCAACGCCGAATCGGAGATTATAAGCCTCCCAAGTGCAGTTAAAGGCCTTTGTTGAATGTGATGGAGGGTCTTGAGCGTACCGAGCGAGACTACCCTTGCCTCGCTCCCCCTGTTGGCACAGCCTTCACATATAAAACCGCCATCTTTAAGCGTTACTTGGACGATTTTACCTACCGGAACGTCCTTGCACATAGAACATTTTGTCCAGTCAGGGGCATAGCCTACAAGACCCAAGAGTTTCACTTTAAAAAACAGCGCGATCTTTTTGGGAGACGATGTCGAATCCAACGCCTTCAGACACCAAACAAGGAGATGAAAGACCTCTCTGTGCGGATCGAGCTCCCTTGTCCACCTATCCACCATCTCGCAACAAAGACTGGCCATGCAAAAGAGCTGCATATCCGCCCTGATAGCTGGAAAGCTTTCACATACCTCTGCGGCATCTACATGGCCCAAACCGTCTGTGCGGGGCGGCACAACACCAAGCCTTATCAACGTAAATGGTTCAAGGACGTTTAAAAAACGACGGCGGCTCCTCTTTGCACCTTTAGCTACAGCTTTGAACTTACCGTTTCCAGGCGTATAAAAGGTAACAAGCCTATCGGACTCTCCAAGATCGCTTACAGAAAGGATAACCGCATCTGTCTTCAAGATCCCGTGCATCTAAATATCTTAGGTTAAAGGAGTATCCTTATAGTGGCCTTTGATCTTAAATCATTCAGCCATTCTTCAAATCTCGCATTCAATTTTTTACGATAAAGTTCCTCACGGATAGTCTCCATCTTCTCTTTATCGATCTGTCCTGCAGGATTTTTGGTGATCTCCTTGACCCCCACAATCTGGAAACCCTGTGGGCTGTTTATTATGCCCGTAAACTGACCGGCCTTCAGTTTGCAGACCGCATCCTGTATCTCTTTGGACATATCTCTCTTTGCAAATGTGCCGAGATAGACACCTGCCTTATCAAGAGGCGGATATGAATATTCCTGCGCAACATCTTCAAAGTTTCGGCCCTTCTTTAATGCATCCAGGGCCTCTTCCGCCCTTTTTCGCGCCTCATCCTTTGATCTTGGATCACCTGGATCTCTGGGTGATATCAGCACCTGTTCCAATACATAAAATACGTCTCCACCGGATCCTTTGTTTTCAAAGGAAGACCCTTGTCCGTTGCGTTTAATATATGAAAGCACCTCTTCATCGGTCACGACGATCTTCGAATGGACTTGAGAAGCTACAAGCTGTGAGTTTTCAATGCGTTTTTTTATATCGTTACTATAGTCCTCCCATTTAATGCCGTCGGAAGAGAGTTTGTTCTTCAGATCATTCAAAGTCATATTATTTTCTTTGCATATCCTGTCGATTGCAAGATCCACCTCTTTGTCGCTGACCTTGATGCCAAGTCTCTTGACTTCGGCCTCGACAAGACGCTCATCTATTAACTGTGCAAGGACCTGTTTGAGTATCTCTTCCTTTTTGCCCTCTCTTTCATCCTGTGCAATGTCACTTGTCATATACTTTTTAAGTATCGGCTCTGCATATCTCTCCAACTCAGAGAGGGTGATCACGTCCCCATTGACTACCGCCGCCACCCTGTCTATAACCACACAAAGGGCATCTTGGGTCCAGAAAAACAGGACAAGGACAGTGACAAAAAATGCGATCAAGGGAAATGGTGCGTCTTGCAGTCTTTTCATAGGTTGTTTATCCTTTTTGAAATTGATGATCAAAACATAATTAAATTTTATTCCAGCCCCGGTTAATTGCAAGTATCAACAGTTGAAAACCATGAATCCGCTCCCGTCCGACAGTGAATTGAAGTTTCCGCATATATTACGCGTAAGCGCCTCGGCAGGTGCGGGCAAGACCCATCTCCTTGCCATGAGGTTCATCCAATTGCTGCTTTCAGCCAAGATCCCCCATAACATACTCGAAAACATCATGGCCATCACCTTCACCAGGGAGGCCACTGCCGAAATGAAAAGGCGGATCCTGCTCTTTCTAAAAAAGATGGCCCTTGGAGATGCCGAGACAATGGACGAGGTCTTGAAACTGACGGATCTAACCGAAGACGAGGCAAGACATAGGGCACACGCGCTGGTGGATGAAATCATCAATGCCTATGATAAATGGCAGATAAAGACTATCGACAGCTTCCTCTATAAACTGGTCAAAGCTGCACCTCAAGAATTAGGCCTTACGGAACAGGATGAACTGACTGAATTTCCCAAACCATTTTATGAAGCCGCCATGGACGTGCTACTTGTCTCTGCCAAAGAGAATGAAAAGGCAGCCGCCTTCCTAAAAAAAGCAGTGCTGCACTATCTTTCCTTTCAAGACCATAAAAGCTGGTGGCCAAGAGACGCCATCCTCAAAGAGATCATGGACCTCTATGAAATAGAATGCATATATGGGGCTGATCTTGATGAAGGCCGCCGTCCAGAAAATATCCATGCCCTGACAAACCTCTTGAGCGATGAGGCGGCAGAGATCATGAGACTTGCCGACGCCCAAGGGATAACGCTGAACAAGAAGGCGTTCGACGCCTTAAATAAGATCGCGTGCGGAGACGTAGCGGGCGGTCTGTCGAGCAAATATCTAGCAAAAGATGATCCGGGGGACATATGCAACCGCTGCGACCGCCGTCGGTTAACCAAAGAATTTATGAAGGCATGGCATAAGATAAGGGATACAGTCAGGCGATATGCTGTCTCGAGGGCCACAGAAGAGTCATTTCCATATATAATCCTTTTGAAATATTGGAAGAAAGAACTGGCCCTATCCAAGAAGCGATCACATGTCCTCTTTTTTAGCGATATCGCCAGATTGGTCAAGAAGATGCACGATAAATTCATCGTCTCTGAGCTGGAGTTTAGGATTGGAGAAAGGCTCTTTCACTACCTGATCGATGAATTCCAAGACACAAGCCTCATCCAGTGGCAAGGGCTGGCACCACTGATAGAAAACTCCCTCTCTCAAGGTGGATCGTTATTCTGTGTAGGCGACGTGAAGCAGATACTCTACCGCTGGAGGGGAAGCGACAGGGACGTCTTTGAAAAAAAACCTGACAGCCTCAAAGGTATCGTTGAATCCGGCGTACTCAATATCGCACTACCCCACAACTGGAGAAGCGGAAAGGTCATCTTGGATTTTACGGCAAGTCTCTTTGACCCTGATTGTCTGAAAAGATGGACTGAAGACCAAAAACTTGGCTTTAATTCAGACTTTTCCTGCTTTTCAAGTGCCGCCCAAAAACCGCCACCGGGACGGAATGGCAAAAAAAATGGTGGTTATGTAAGGATAGAATTTTTAGAGGAGGCGGAAGACACCAAAACAGCCATTGAGGATGCGGCAATGCGGCTCTTGGTCCTGCTAGATGACATATTGAGACGCAACAGGCCTCAGGATATCTATGTACTGGTGAGAGACAACAACCAGGCCGCAATATTTACCCATGCTATCTCTCGGGCTGGCATAGCGGTCCTATCGAATCGCCAGATGGATATAAGACAAGACGGTATAGTACGTGAAATCCTTCAATTTTTAAACTTTCTCGACAATCCTGCCGACGACCATGCCCTTTCGGCGGTTGTCACAGGCAAGATCATCGAAGACAGGTGGAAGACATCGGTCGGAATAGACCCATGGAGATTTTTGGAATCGATAGGACCGGACAGAGATCAACCACTTTACAGCAAGATAAAAAAGAAGGCCCCGAGATTCTGGCAGGCTGTACTGAAAATACTGATAGATATTTCGGGATATCTAACGCCATATGAACTTACCACCTATATCGTCAAGGATCTTGAATTAAAGACCAGGTTTACCAGGCACTGGCCTGCCATTTTGCACCTACTTGAGATATTTCATCAAAAATCTCTGGACACCGGACTTTCCGGCCTCCTGTCCTGGATAAGGCATGGACCGGATGAGCCATTTATTTTAAAAGGGGCCGCCTCGGTTGATGCGGTCAAGGTCATGACGATCCACAAGGCAAAAGGGCTCCAATCGAAGGTGGTGATCCTGCCCTTTATCGGGCTCTCAGTAAACAGCAGTAAGATAAGGATTGTAGAACAGTCCGATGAAGGGCTTAAGGTATTAAAGCTGCCGGCCAAACTTGTCGGGCTCTCGCCAGGGCTGAAAAGGCTGTATGAAAACGAAAGAAAAATGACATGGCTCGATGAACTGAACACCCTCTATGTAGCTGTCACAAGGGCTGAAAATGAACTTTATATGCTGGTGCCGCCCAAACTGGGGGGTGGCAAAAATAGACTCAAGGACCTTTTGGAGATGGTCTGGCAACCGAGTGACGGCATCCTCTCACTAGGACGCCCCGAGATCCATGAAGTCTTTGCGGACACTAGAGATGATAATAGGGGGACAGCTGAGACAGGGCAAGCCATGGAATATTGGCTACAAAAACACCCTGGTTGGCAGCATTTGTTGAAAAAAAGAGATGTCCAGGCCATGACGGATGCGGCAAGGAGATATGCCGCCAGGATCGGAGATTCAGTTCACATGCTGTTGTCCCTATTGAACGGACCGATCAAAACAGGATGCGAACCTACTGCGGTTGAGTCATATCTAAGGATCATGCTAAAAAACCAAGATATCTTTGCGGGATTCCCGACAGATGAAATACATATGTGGATAGCCAAAACAGCAAGGACCATCTGCCTTCCGGCTGCAAGGCGACTTTTTTGGCCGGGAGATGGCGCGGAGATCTCGGTTGAGATGGAGGTCGCCGATGAAAACGGAGAAATATCCAGGGTTGACAGGGTGATCAAGAGCGATGCAGGCATCCTGATCGGTGAATTCAAAACCTCAAGCGGCTCTAAACGGACCGATCTCGAACAGATAAAGAGATATATTAGACTCTTCGGCGATATCTATCCAGACAATAACATAACAGGACTCTTGATCTACATCGACCTGGAAGAAGTCGATGAAGTCGCCGCTGCAACGACTAGGCGTCATTGATATCATTATTAAAATAAGGCCTTGTCTTTTATATCGGGCCGTATAACCTGTTTAAAGGCCGAGGTATTTATTCAAAATTATTATCGGGCTGCTGACCGAGATCAAAATAAGATATAATAGATTATGTTGGATATCCATCAACTCAGAATCTTCTTGGCTGTATGGCAAGAAAAAGGCTTCAGCGGCGCATCCAGGGCTGTATATCTCACTCAACCCACTGTCAGCGGCCACATAAAGGCCCTTGAAGAGGCGCTCAACACCAAGTTGTTCGACAGAACGGGCAAGGAAGTGCTGCCTACAAAGGCCGGGGAGGCGCTTTATCCATATGCCAAACAGATCCTCCATCTCGTAGCCGAGGCCGAAGAGGCAATGAGTGCCTTTGTAAAAGGTGAAAGCGGACGATTACGCATCGGGGGCAGCAATATACCCGGCCAATATCTACTGCCAGACCTCATTGGACGATTCAAGACCTCACGAAAAGACGTAAACATTGTCCTCCGCATCAGTGATACGGCAGGGATCATCGATATGGTTGCATCCGGAGAGATAGAACTAGGCATTGCAGGTGCATGTCTGGAAAGACCTGAGCTGATATTTGAGCCATGCATGGACGATCAAATGGTGTTGATCGTCCCAAAAGGCCATAGACTAGACGGTTTAAGCGAGATAGACCTCAACGACGTCTTATATGAACCGTTCATAGTCAGAGAAAAGGGATCGGGCAGCAGGCTGGCAGCGGAAAGGGCGCTTACGTCCGCAGGATGGCCTTGCTTTGACAGATTAAATATAGTAGCCGAGATAGGGAGTACAGAGGCAGTGCGGCAGGCGATAAAGGCCGGACTCGGTCTTGCGATAATCTCAAGAAAGGCGGTCGAGGAAGAAATCCGCACGGGCATCTTTCATGCAGCCTCACTAAAAGGCGTGGATCTCCGGCGTAGATTTTATCTCCTATGGCGTAAAGACAGAACTCTGTCGCCGCTTGCACTCGCCTTTATAGACCTTATAAAATCAATCCGCGCCGATCGTTGATAAGGCCTTATGGCTAAAATGGAAACAGCCTATATATCCAGCCCCTTTTTTCGCGCCCACCCGCAACCCGATCTGCCCTTGTGCCTGAATGAGCTATCTTTGACAATAGCTTTTGAGCACTAATGCTTGCAGGAGTATCAGGGTATAGATCTAGGACATTTTGAAGACGCGCCCTTGCCTGTGGATACTGCCCGGTTCGTATATACCAACGGGCCACGACCAACTCATGTTCCGCCAACATCTGCCTGGCTTCTTTTATGCGCCTCTTTGCCTCAAAGCTATAAGGGCTATTGGGAAAGCGCTTTAAAAGGCGATCATAGGTCTCAATGAGTTTACGCGTATCCGTCTGATCCCTATCTGCAGTTGACATGAGCCTGTGGTAACATCTGCCCTCCTGATAGATCACATAAGGGACAACTTCATTGTTGGGATGAAGCTTTTCAAACTCTTCGTAAAGGGTTACAGCCTCTTCATATTCACCCTCATAAAATTTACAATCCGCCAAATGAAGCTCGGCCAATGTGGCATAAGGGCTGAAAGGAAACTGGTCTTTTATCTTCTGAAATTGCTCGGCAGCTGTTGAATAAAGCCCCCTTTCATAGTCGTACATGGCCTCCATGACCATCTCCTTTTCATTGCCTCTGCTTGCCTTGCTTGTTGGATACAGAGACGAAAACGGCATCTCCTCCTCTCCGGTCTTCTTTACATTGCGGCTGAAAATATTTTTACCACAACCTGACACGAGGCTAACGAAAAATACAACCAGGAACGCGGCGGAGATCCACCTGATTAGAGACGTTGTCTTTCTCATTTAGTGATCACTTTAATTCACTCGATTAATTGTTCTGCTGCAAAAGCGGCCGTAGCGCCGTCTCCGACAGCAGTGATTATCTGCCGCAGCGGCTTGGATCTGCAATCTCCGGCCGCAAACACCCTTGGAAGCGATGTACGCATCCATTCATCGGTAATCAAAAAACCCTGTCCGTCTTTCTTTGCAGCATCAGGCACAAACCCTGTATTTGGATCCATGCCTATAAAGACAAAAACCCCATCCACCGGCAGCCTCTTCGGCTCGCCGGTTACCTTGTTCCTAAGGGCAAGTGCACTGACCACACTATCGCCCTCTATTTCTTCGACTATTGTATTCCATATAGGCTCTATCTTAGGATCGGACAAGGCACGCTGCGCCAGTATCTTAACTGCCCTGAATCGATCCCTACGATGTATAATATAGACCTTGCTGGCAAACCTTGTAAGGAAAACGGCCTCCTGCACGGCCGTATCGCCACCACCTACAACCGCCACTTTCTGGTCTTTGAAAAACGCAGCGTCACATGTAGCGCAATAAGAAACCCCCTTGCCCGTAAATTCAGCCTCACCTTTTACACCAAGCCTCCTCGGGCTTGCCCCTGTGGCCACAATGACGGCGTTAGGGGAAAAGAGCTTATCGCCAACCTTTACGTGCACACAGCCATGCGCCTCATCGGATTCGATGTTAGAGACTTCGCCTGCCATCTCTTTTACGCCAAATCTCCTCGCATGGGCAGCCATCTTCTCAACCAGCTCATAGGCCAGCACCCCGTCTGGAAAGCCAAGATAGTTATCAACCTTATCTGTCCATAACATCTGACCGCCTGGCGCTATCTTTTCGATCAAAAGGGTATTGATCATGGCCCTTCCGGCATAGAGGGCAGCGGCCATGCCGGCTGGTCCGCCTCCTATAATGATCAGTTGCGGCTCTGACATTAGGACAATAACCTGTTTAGGACCGCTTCTATAGCGCCCTTGCCGACAGCGCCGGTTATCTGATCCATTACCTTGCCGCCCTTAAAGATAATCAGGGTTGGAATGGCCCTTATACCATACCTTCCAGGGGTGATTGGATTTTCATCCACATTCATCTTGGCTATCTTGACCCTTCCTGCATAATCAGATGCAAGCTCATCTATAACAGGGGCGATGGCCCTGCAAGGCCCACACCAGGCAGCCCAGAAATCAACCAAGACAGGTAGGTCAGACTTAAGCACCACTGAGTCAAAATCGGAATCACCAACATGCAACACGTTGTCAGCAGACATAATTTTACTCCTTTTATTATTAAATTGTTGATTTCATCGTGTATAAAAACATGCATCAATTTTTGTGAATTTATGGCAATAACATCTGGCTGTCAAGGAAAGCAAATAAATTTCTTTATCCACAGAAGGGATCAGAGGCCTAGGCGCTCAGCACATACCTTGACGTCGCGCACAAACTCCACATCAAGACCCTTTGGCGTATCTGACTGTTTACCACCCATCCAAGGTATCAAACAACATTTAAGGCCTAGTCTAGCTGCCTCATTCAGCCTGGCGCCTGACATTGTAACAGCCCTGACCTCACCAGTAAGCCCGACTTCGCCGAACAAAGCTGTTCCTCCAGGGATCGGGATCCCCTTAAGGCTCGAAACAATGGCCATCAGGACCGCGAGGTCGGCGGCTGGTTCAATTATCCTGAGACCGCCTGCCACATTAATAAAGATATCCTTGTCATAGAGCACAGTCCCCAGATGCCGTTCGCCTACAGCTACAAGCATGGCAAGGCGATTTGCATCAAAACCCGTAGATGTCCGTCTGGGATTGGCAAGATAAGACCGACTCACCAAGGCCTGTATCTCAACGAGCATTGGTCTTGTACCTTCGAGACAAACCGTCACAACCGAACCGGCTACGGCCTCCGATCTGCTGGTAAGGAATATCTCTGAAGGATTCACTATCTCTCTAAGACCTTCGCCGGTCATTTCGAACACTCCGATCTCGTGGGTCGGGCCATAGCGATTCTTTACGGTCCTCAATATCCTGAAGGCGTGGCCCCTTTCCCCTTCAAAATAGAGTACGGTATCCACTAGATGTTCAAGGACCCTCGGACCAGCAATGACACCTTCCTTTGTGACATGACCTATCAGAAATACGCTCAACCCCCTCGGTTTCGACATGCGGATGAGCCTTGCAGCCGATTCCCTAATCTGTGAGATGCTCCCTGCGGCCGATTCCAAATCCTCACAAATCACGGTCTGGATGGAATCTACCGCCAAAAACATGGGTGACAGTTCAGATACATATCTCTCTATGCGTTCGAGCATCACCTCACCAGCCAACCAAAAATCTTCCTTCCCGCCCATCTCGATGCCGAGCCTCTCCGCTCTCATCCTTATCTGTTCAGGCGACTCTTCGCCGCTTATATATAAAACCTTATTGCCGAGACCAGAAATATGACCAAGGAACTGGAGGAGGAGCGTGGATTTTCCGATCCCCGGCTCACCGCCGAGCAAGACAACCGAACCAGGAACTAACCCTCCACCCAAGACCCTGTCCAGCTCCTTTATGCCGGTGATTATGCGGCATCCTTCGGCTCGCGTCGCAATCTCTGACATACGCTCAGGACAACCGCCAGCATTAAGGGATATCGCGCTTGCGCAGGTTTCAATCTCTTCTGTGAATGAATTCCATACGCCACAGTCAGGGCATCGACCAAGCCATTTAAATGATCGATAGTTACAAGACTGACAAATATATATCCGCTTCATCTTCTCTTTACTCAAGATTCTTCCTCCTGCTCAGGAATCGGTATAATGACCTCTGCCAACGTACCGCCACCCTCTCCAGTAGGCCCTACAGGACCTCGATCTTTAATGGTTACTGAACCGCCAAGGGATTCTGTCAGACGCTTGACAATGGCAAGGCCGAGCCCGGTACCTCTAGCCTTTGTAGTAACAAACGGCTCGAACAGGTGCTGTCTTACTTCCCCCGGAAGACCTGGGCCGCTGTCCCAGACATCCATAACAAACCTTCCTTCACCATATCGCATGGCGACTCCGACCTCGCCGCCATGCTCATGCACAGCATCAACCGCGTTTTGAAGTAGATTTATCCCTATCTGTGTAAGCTTAGCCTTATCCAGGCGTATCTTTGCCTGCTTGCAGTCTAAAACAATGCTGATTCTGTCGGAAGGTACGACCAGACCCCTTACAAGCTCTTTACAGAATTTTTCAAGATCAAATTCTTCTTCATGCGGCATAGCAGGTCTGGCATAGGCCAGGAGATCGAATGTAAGACGCTCGAGTCTCTCCGATTCCCCGACGATAATGCCCATATCCTCCTTTAAGACCGGCGATAGGTCGCCCTGTTCAAGATGATATTGGGCAAACCCCTTTATACTGCTCAATGGATTCCTGATTTCGTGCGCAAGAACCGCCGCCATCTCCCCCAGGGCCACAAGCCTCTCCTGCTCTCGAAGCCGCGCCCTGAATCTCTCTCCGCGCCGCCAGGCAAGGAAGAAAAAAATGGCAAGCACCCAAAGTATCACAAGCGAGAATCCTACCAGGATTATCTGAAAATTCGCCTTCCTTACGATCCCATTTGCAGGATATGGATGAATAGCCACCCTGAGACAAAATACCTTTTCTGTCTTTTCCTGATCCATATCCTTTTTCATGCCCCTTTTAAATCTAGATGAATGATATACGCGCAGAAACCTCTTGTGTAGCTGCAATGGGAAGTCCAAAATAAAGACCTCTTCGCCTGTAGCAAGGGTTGAAAAATGTATGAGCGGAGATTCATCTCTTATAACCTTCTCTATATATTCGTCTTTCTGTTCCCTACCAAGGAGTTTTGGATTTGAATGTAGGATGATCGTGCCTTCCTGATCATACAAACTTAAAAAGGCCAGATCTCTCCATCTCTCTGAGCGGATCAACTCTTCGAAGAACTCCTCTTTGAAGCCGAATCGGTCTAGCGTGATGCCAATGTTCACCGCTATGTCCACCGCCCGCTTCTCCATAAGGTTCCTTGCCCCATCGATGGATATCTTATATGTGCCTATGCCACTTATTACGACGACAATCGAAAACAACATCAAGATACTAAATGCGACAATTTGATAGGGCACAGAAAAACCAGTCGGGCTGCGGCTTGTTTTTATCGTTTCTGGCATCTTTACCGGTTGTGCGGTTTATCTAATTTTTTATTTACTTTTTATTTACCATAACACAAAATCCATCAAAAGCGTGCGAAGTCTTCCTTGCAAATAAACGCTATCTTGACAAGCCCCTTTAAGGCAAATAATTTACATCCAAAATCTAAACCAGGTGTCGTAAGGCTTAATAGGGAATCCTGTGCAAATCAGGAACGGGCCCGCCGCTGTGATCGGGGACTAAGGCTGCAACTGCAACGAGTCACTGGGCAAGATAATAATCGCCTGGGAAGACTTGCAGCCGCTAGGAAGATCCGTTAGTCAGAAGACCTGCCTGTCTTAAGAAACCGCGCTCTTCGCGGCAAAAAGAGCAACGGCCGCCCATTTGGGCTGAAACGATAAATTTTAAGGATTTAAGCGGATAAAAAGGGCTGTCCCGAATCCAACTGCCTATCAACCAAGGCGTTTGATTCGGGATTTTTGTTTTATGTAAAAAATCTACTAGATCTTAAGGAGGTAAAAAATGATCAAAGAATCAGCATGGTTAATAATAACGCTTTTAATATCTTTGGGATTGCAATCCGTGAGCGTCTCTGCAAAAGAGACAAAAGGAGAAAACGCCGCTATCGTGCTTGCCGCCTTTGGAACCAGCTATCCTGAGGCACTTACCGGCATCATGAATATCAAAAAACGGGTCGAAGATGCCTGCCCCGGCGTACCGGTCAAGGTCGCATTTACATCAAACATGATCCGCAAGATATGGCACAAGAGGATACACGATAAGGACTTTAAGGCAGCAAACAAGTCGTTGCCGCCCGATATCTTCAGCGTAAAAGGCCCGTTGGCGACCATAGCCGACCTTCAAGACAAAGGCTATTCTAATATAATAGTTCAGTCGCTACACATATATAACGGCGAGGAGTACGACGACCTTGTCTCTTATGTCAAGGGGCTTGAGGCCATAAAAACCCTTAAAACCAAAAATATGCCGTTTGAAAGGCTGGCTATAGGCAGACCCGCACTTGGCGCAAACGGCGATGTCCATCCGTATATAGACGATATTAAGGAAGCGGCAAGGGCTGTAGCGGAAGATGTCCGAGAGGCCCAAAGAAAAAAGGCGGCCCTTGTCTATATGGGACATGGAAACAAATATTATTCGTCAGGAGCCTATGCAGAACTCCAAGACGTCATGCGCTCCATGTACCCGGATGCCAAGATCTTCATAGGTACAGTAGAAGGCTTTCCATCTTTTGATCAAGTCATGGACAAACTTAAGGCTGAAAAGATAAGAAAGGTGCTGCTCAAACCATTCATGGAAGTGGCTGGTGACCATGCACGAAATGATATGGCAGGCGACGCTAATACTTCGTGGAAACGGCGGCTTGAGTCAGCTGGAATAAAGGTGATCGCAGACATCCACGGTCTTAGTGAAAACGATGCATTTGCAGACATCTTTGTAAGACATATAAAAGATGCCGCTAAAGACAGTGGTATAGAGATATGCGGAGAGAAGTGAATAATGTCTCTATGAAGACGTTCCTCATCGCCGGCACCCAAAGCGGAGTAGGTAAAACCACCGTGGCACTTGGCATCATGGCGGCCCTTAAGTCAAAGGGTCTCGATGTCCAACCCTTTAAATGCGGGCCCGACTTCATAGACCCCACCCTGCACCACATGGTGACAGGAAGGATGTCAAGGAACCTGGATATATGGATGTGCGGGGAGGATTTTGTAAAAGAGACCTTCTTTGACCATGCAAAAGGGGCGGATATAGCCGTAGTCGAGGGGGTTATGGGTCTTTTTGACGGCGGGGTCTCGAGCAGTGCATCTCTCGCAAGATGCCTTGGATTACCGGTTATCCTGGTCATTGACGTACGTTCAATGGCAGAAACGGTCGCCGCTATTATAAAGGGCTTCGAGGTGTTTGACCCGGGTCTTGTCCAAGGCGTAATTCTTAACCGGGTCGGGAGCCAAAGGCACCTTGATCTCTTAAAAGACGCCATTAAAAGGCACTGTAACTCTGATCTGTTTCTGGGGTACCTCCCAAGGGACCTGAATTTTGAGATACCAAGCCGCCACCTCGGGCTATTTATGGCAAACGACGCCCCGCTCGATAAAAAGGCTGTAGAAAGGCTTTCCTGTGCGGTGTCCGATTTCATTGATCTAGAAAGACTTATGGACCTCCAGATAAAACCAGTTAAAATCAAAGAGCCTTTGAATCTGGACTGTACTATTTCCGAGACAGGCGGAGACGGTCCTAAGAACAACAATGACGGATACACCCAAGGGCATGAAATAACCATAGGAATTGCAAGAGATGAGGCATTCTGTTTCTATTATGAAGACAATCTCGATCTGTTCCGAAAAATGGGGGCGAGGATAACAGAATTCAGTCCACTTTCAGATACAGCCATCCCTGATGGTATAGATGCTATATATCTTGGCGGCGGCTATCCTGAACTCTATGCTGAACGGCTCTCTGAAAACCATGAGATGCTCAATTCGATCAGGGACTGGTCGATTAGAGGCGGGGTCGTTTATGCCGAATGCGGCGGTTTTATGTACCTTACCCAGGGTATAGAAGGCCTTGACCAAAAATTCTATCCAATGGTCGGCATATATCCGGTCAGAGCCAAGATGAACTACCGCTTGTCAGCACTCGGATACAGGGAGATAGAACCTGTCTCTGGACCATTTGCGGCTATGTACAAGGAGGGTTTGCGGACCGCCTTTGCACAGCATGGCATCCCCAGGCTCAAAGGCCATGAGTTCCACTATTCGACCATAGAAGAGATGCCGCCTGAGGTCGATCGTACATTCCGGCTTGCAGACGGGAGGTTCAGTGGCTACCTAATCAAAAATACGCTGGGCAGCTACATACACATCCATTTCGGCAACACACCGTGGGCGGTCAGGAGGTTCATCGAGTTTTCAAAGGGAGCAGGAGGCCATGGAATTTGAGCTGAGGTTTTCAAGGCCAGACGAGATCGAAGAAGAGAGTTTCAGGATAATAAGGGAGGAACTCGGACAGACACCGTTTAACCAGGATGAGCTCTCCGTAGTTATACGGGTGGTTCATGCCACTGGTGACGTCTCGATCGCCTCCCAGATGAAATTTCATCCAAAGGCCATTCAGGCCGGAATCGAGGCTGTAAGGGCGGGAAAAGACGTGCTGACCGATGTAAACATGGTTGCCGCAGGTATAGACAAGACAAGGCTTTCAAGGTTCGGCGGCAGGGTCATGTGTTTGATCGCGGATCCTGGTGCCGCGAAGAAGGCACAGGAAGAGGGTCGTACAAGGGCCGATGCGGCCATAGAGATCGGAATAGATCAAAACGATATTGGTATAATCGCCATAGGAAACGCCCCGACCGCACTTTTAAGCGCCGTCAAATATATAGACAGGAACGGCTGCAACTCGCTGCTGGTCGGTACTCCGGTCGGCTTTGTAAATGCAGCGGAATCAAAGGAACTTCTGTCTTCAAGGCCATACCCCTTCATAACGATCCTCGGCAGAAAAGGCGGAAGCCCTGCGGCCGCCGCGATTGTAAACGCACTCCTTCGTCTTGCGGAATGTGAGACATGAAAAGACTCCGCTCAGGCTATACCACAGGGGCCTGTGCAGCTGCAGCGGCAAAGGCTGCAACACTCTGTCTCCTTACAAAAGACCTTCAGCCACGGGTCGAGATACCATTTCCACAAGGCGGCAGGGTGACATTCGCCGTGCATATGGCAGCCCTGGCCGGCCCTTACACAGCAGTTGCGTCAATAATCAAGGATGCAGGGGACGACCCTGACGTAACGAACGGTGCCGAGATAGAGGCCTTGATAAGGGTTATCGAGACAGGGAAAGATAGGATCAGGATACTCGGGGGGCCAGGGGTCGGCATTGTTACAAAGCCAGGACTGCCTGTACAGGTTGGCGAGCCAGCCATAAACCCTATGCCAAAAAAGATGATCAAAAAGGCGGTGGAAGAGGCCATTTCCGAGGCTGCCTGTGCGAACAAAGAGGCATTTAGCATCGAGGTCACCATCTCCGTGCCGGATGGGGAGAGACTTGCGGAGCACACCCTGAACAGACGCCTTGGAATATTGGGAGGGATTTCCATCCTCGGCACCACCGGTATCGTAAGGCCCATATCCGCCGAGGCATGGACGGCCACCATCAAGGCATCCATGGATGTGGCGCGGGCAGCGGGGCTTTCAGAGGTGGCGCTCTCCACCGGCCGCACATCAGAGGCAGTCCTTGAGGCGGAACTGGGGCTTCCTGAAGAGGCCTATGTGATGATGGGCGACTACCTCGAATTCTCCCTCCTTGAGGCCAGGGCCCACGGCTTTTCAAGGCTGCACCTTGGGTGTATGTGGGCAAAGCTTGTAAAGGCCGCAATGGGCATCCCTCAGACCCATGTGCGGCATGGAGTGCTCGAGATCGGCGGCATGGTCTCGTTCCTGAAAGACCTCGGCCTCAAGGACTCCGATAAGTTCTATAATGCGAACACCGCAAGGGAGATCTATTGGCGGCTAAAGGAGGCTGGGGAAAAGGAGATAATCTGCCTTGTGTGCAAAAGGGCAAAGGCATTTGCAGAGGGTGTGGCAGGTATCCCGGTCTCGGTCTATCTGATAGATTCAGGCGAGGTGGCTGAACGTGCATAGGTTGCACCTTATCGGCATAGGGCCTGAAGGTCCGTCGAAAATGGGCAGAAATGCTATCTTATCTTGTGGCTATGCAGTAACTCCTGAGAGATTCCGTTCTTTTATCCATAGCGCAGACCTCGGCATCATTCCGATCGTCCCGATAAAAGAGGCCATAAAGGCCATAAGGGATGCGCTAAACAAAACAGATGTCGCTGTCCTTGCAGACGGAGACCCGCTCTTTTACGGCATAGGCCGCCTGATCATCAAGGAATTTGAAAGGGACGTCATAACGATCTACCCTGCCCTTTCCTCCATGCAGCTTGCCTTTTCATGCCTTAAGGAGCCATGGGACGACGCACACTTTTTGAGCCTGCACGGGAGGGAGATTGACGATATCCATGGCCGCATCCTTCCGCATCAAAAGGTCTTTATCTTGACCGATAGCGTGCGCAGCCCGTCCTTCATAGTAAAGAGGCTCCTTGACGCCCTGCCGCCTGATCGCCGCGGTGATTATCTGGTCTTTGTGGGGGAAAGGCTTGGGATGAAAGACGAGCGGGTCTTTGAGGGCAGACTTGATGAGGCGGTAGGCCAGGAATTCGCCGAGCCGAATGTCATGATCGTCATCAGGAAGACAAGGGCTGAGGATGAAGATCATCCATTTGTCTTCGGCCTCACTGAGTCTCAAATCGAGCACAGCCGCGGGCTTATTACCAAGGATGAGGTCAGGGCCGTTACAATCCACAGGCTCAGACCCCCGAAAGAGGGCGTACTCTGGGACATAGGGGCTGGAAGCGGCTCCGTCTCCATAGAGACCGGGCGCATCTCGCCTAGGCTCAAGATATTCGCCATCGAAAAAGATGGGGCTGAGATGTTCAATCTCCGCACAAACATAATGAGATTTGGCGTTTGGAACATAACCCCTGTCCATGGCGAGGCGCCTGGCGTGCTGTCCGGCCTTCCGGACCCTGACCGGGTCTTTATAGGCGGAAGCGGCGGAAGCCTCCCTGGGATCATCGCATCCACTGCCAGAAGGCTTAAAAACAGCGGGCGGATCGTGATAAACGCCGTAACGGCAAAGACCAGGGATCTCGCCCCAAGGCTTATGTGCGAGGCAGGGCTTGAAGTAGATATAAGCGAAATAAGCGTCACGAGACGGAAACTCGAAGACGGGACGTCTTTAAATCTAAATCCAATTTCCATTATAACAGGGGTAAAATGACCGGAAAATTCTTTGTTGTAGGCGTAGGACCGGGGGATCCAGGGCTTATGACACTAAAGGCCTTGGATGTCTTAAAACAATCTCCCGTCTGGCTTGCGCCAAAGGGGAGAGAAAATGGCGGAAGCGTGGCCCTTTCCATCATTGAACGCCTGGTCTCAAGGGAAGGTAAGGAGGTCCTTGATGTCCACTTCCCCATGAAAAAGGTCAGAAAAGGCCTTGGGGACAAAGACATGGTCATGGCCTGGCGGGAGGCGGCAAATGCCATATCAGCAAGGCTCTTACAGGGCAAAGACGTAGCCTTCCCGACAATGGGCGATCCAGGCATATACAGCACTGGTTTCTATGTCTGCGAGACCCTGATGGATCTCATGCCAGATTTTAATGTCACAATCATCCCCGGGGTATCATCCATAAGCGCGGGTGCGGCCTCTGCAACCATCCCTTTGTGTCTTGGAGATGAACAGATGGTCGTCATCCCTGCGACATTTGAAGACATACGCATAAGAGACGCCCTTTTGACCTTTGATACGATAGTCCTTATGAAGGTGCATAACGTAATGGATAAAATCACAGCTATCCTGGATGAGCTCGGCCTGACCAAAAGGGCCGTACTTATTGAGCGCTCAAGTCTTGAGGACGAAAGGGTCATTCGTGACATAAAGTCCTCATCCATTGGGCCGCTTCACTACTTTTCCACCATTATTGTAAGAAAGGCAACTGGAACAGGGGTTCGGCGATGAAACCGGTCTCTTTTGTAGGGGCGGGCCCAGGCGACCCCGAGCTCATCACATTAAAGGGCAGGAGGCTGCTCGATGAGGCAGATGTGGTGATCTATACAGGAAGCCTCGTGCCAACGGCCCTGATTCAGGACATAAAGGCCGAGGCCCATGACTCTTCAGGGCTTACACTCGATGAGACAACAGCAATCATGGCCAGGGCATGGAGAGAGGGAAAGAGGATTGTGCGCCTGCACACAGGGGACCCTGCCATCTACGGGGCCATACAGGAGCAGATGGACGCGCTCAAAGACCTTGGCATCCCGTTTGATGTCATACCTGGTGTCAGCTCTGTGACCGCGGCGGCTGCGGCGTTAAAGACCGAGCTTACAATCCCAGGCATCTCACAGACCGTCATCATTACAAGACGCAAAGGCCGCACCCCTGTGCCCGAAGGCGAGGGGCTTAAATCGCTCGCCGGGCATCAGGCCACCATGATGATCCTCCTGAGCGCCGGCATGATAGACGAGGTCGTGCATGATCTGATAGACGGCGGATATCCGAACGATACGCCTGTCGCAGTGATAGAGAAGGCGACATGGCCTGAAGAGAGGATAATAAGGGGCAGGCTCTCCACCATATCAGGGCTGGCAAGGGATGCAGGGGTTGAAAAGACCGCCGTCATAGCCGTTGGCAAGGTTTTTGGAGAAAAAGAAAGTTACGAAAAATCGAGGCTTTATGCAAAAGACTTCACACATGGGTATAGGAAATGAATGTAGCGATTCTTGCCCTTACAGACAGGACGAAAGGGCTTGCAAAGAGGATCGCCGATGATCTTTCCAAGACCGGCAGGGCCGAGGTGATCCCTGAGCCCAGCCCTGTCCGTGAGACAGTCGGACGCATATGGACGGATTACGACGGTTTTGTCTTCATCATGGCGACCGGCATTGTCGTAAGGGCCATAGCACCTCATCTTAAGGACAAGAAAAAAGATCCTTGTGTAGTGGTGGTGGACGAGGTAGGGAGATTCGCCATAAGCCTGCTTTCAGGACACATAGGCGGCGGAAACGACCTTGCAAGGCGTGTTGCAGAGAGCATAGGCGCCGAGGCCGTGATAACCACTGCATCGGACATCCTAGGTCTGGCCGCCGTTGATCTCTGGGCAAAAGGGCTTGATCTTGCGGTGGAAGACGGAAAGGCGCTCACCCGTGTAAGCGCCAGGCTTGTAAATAAGGGCTCGGTCAGCATATATTCAGAGGTCAGGCTCCCCGCCCTTCCGCCAGGACTTGTAAAGACTGATGCGCCGGATACAGCCGATATTGTTGTATCGAACCGTATATGGTCTTTTAAAGGTCCGCTGTTCCTCAGGCCGAGGAACCTTGTCGTAGGAATCGGGTGCAACCGGGGCACATCAATGGAAAAAATCGCCCACGCTGTAAACAAAACATTTAAAATTAATGGCCTTTCCCCCCTTTCCATTCGCAATCTCGCCTCAATCGACATAAAAAAGGATGAAGACGGGCTGATGAAATATGCAAGGATGCTCGGCGTAGACGTCGAATTTTATTCAAAAAACCTCCTCAGCAAAATTCCGATCAGGGAGTCTTCAATGATCGTTATGGAGGCCACAGGTGTAGGCGGGGTATGTGAGCCCGCGGCCATACTGAGCGCCGGGACAAAAAGACTTTTAGTGGAGAAGACCAAATGGAAGGAAGTTACAGTGGCGGTGGCCGAAGCAGACTTTACGTGGTAGGAACAGGTCCAGGAGGGCTTGAGCACGTCACCCCGGCGGCGATGGATGCAATCAGCAAGGCAGACGTGGTCATCGGATACAAGACCTATCTCGAACTCATACCTGCCCTGCTTACGGGCAAGGAAGTCATCTCCTCAGAGATGATGAAAGAGGTCGAGCGCTGCAGAAAGGCGCTTGATCTCGCGGGAAACGGGAAGACCGTGGCCCTTGTCTCGGGCGGAGACCCCGGGATATATGCCATGGCCGGTCTTGTATTCGAACTGGCAAGGGCAGATGGTTTGGATGTGGATATCCGGGTCATTCCGGGGATTGCTGCTTTAAATGCCTGCGCCTCAAGGCTTGGCGCCCCGATCATGCACGACTTTGCAGCCATAAGCCTTTCGGATCTCCTTACCCCATGGGAGGTCATAGAGATGCGGCTCAAGGCCGCTGCATCCGCTGACATGGTGATAGTACTCTACAACCCCAGATCCAAACGCAGGGAAGGACACATCATGAGGGCCAGGGACATCATCCTTGAATACCGTCCGCCCGAAACCCCTGTTGGCATAGTCATGGCAGCCACAAGGGACGAAGAGTCAGTGACCATCACAGACCTTGACGCCATGTGCAATGCAGCAATCAACATGCAGACAACGGTTATCATAGGTAACTCCTTGACCTTTGTCTGGAACAACCGTATGATCACCCCACGAGGTTATCAAAACAAATATCTGCTATGATCCTGGAAAATTTGACAAAAAAAGAAATTTTAGTCCTTGCGATAGGATTTACCGGCCAGTTTCTGTTTTTTATGCGCTTTTTTATCCAGTGGATATATTCTGAAAGGCGCAAAAAGAGCATGATCCCAACGGCATTCTGGTATCTGAGCATCGCAGGAAGCCTGGTGCTGCTAATCTATGCAATTTTAAGGCGCGATATAGTCTTTATTGCAGGTCAGGCCTTCGGGATACTTATATATCTCAGAAATCTCTATTTCATCTCGAAGGAAAAGACGCATCATACATGAAAATCTCATAAAAAAAGGGGGAGTCGCATGGAAGAGTTTGTAAAATATACAGAACCCGTACTCGAAGCCGTGGCCTGTCATGTAGACAAGGCCTGCTACAAGGCAAAAATAAAGACAGAAAAAGACCTGTCGCCCGTCATGCCCTATGTGAACGCTGAGGCAAGGGTGATATCGTTTGACCCTGAAGGGCCGGTGATCATCTTCAGACTCGGCAGGTACAAAGTTGCTTTAAGGCCTTATGAACTGGCCGTTGCAACCGTACCTGACCTCATCGAAGGCAGAGAGGCTGTATCGAGTGCCGTAAATTACCTAAATGCCCTGTGGGAAAGGCGGGGGGCGATCACCCCTGACAATCGGGAACGTAAACGCCCTCAGGCGTTCGATATATACAAACTACTTCCAAAGACCAACTGCAGGGCCTGTGGAGAGGCATCATGTCTGGCGTTTGCAACAAAGCTCGCCCTCGCCGAACTCGATATTGACTCATGCATCCCTTTGAATGAAGACACCGAAGCCAAGGAGCGCATCACTAAACTGGTTGAAGGCGGTTGACACTTAAAGATGAAAAGGTCCCCATCTCCAAAGAGACGTAAAAACTCTGAATCCATATATCAGTGACAGGCCTGCCTGCTGCAGGCGGGTATACTACAAATCCCGGCGCGCATAGGAATGACACATTAAAAAAATAAAAATATACGATGCACATTAATTGAAATCATGAGAATACTGGTTGTTGAAGACGACGAGAAGATCAGCTCTTTTGTAGCATCCGGCCTGAAACAAGCTGGTTTCGCAGTGGACCAGGCGCAAGACGGCGATGAAGGCCTCCATTTGGCGTTGACCGAACCGTACGACGCAGCTGTAATAGACATAATGCTGCCCAACCTTGACGGCCTGTCTCTTATCGAAGAGATGAGACATAGGGGCGTCAACACACCAGTTATAATATTAAGCGCCAAACGATCAGTTGAAGACAGGATTAAAGGGCTTGAGACAGGCAGCGACGATTACCTCATCAAACCATTTTCATTCTCTGAACTCCTTGCCCGCGTACAGGCCCTTATCCGTAGGCATACAAGGTCACCAAAACCTGCTACCCTCACCGTTGGTGACCTCTCTATGAATATACTCACTCGTGAGGTAAAAAGGGGGGAAGTAAAGATAGAACTTCAACCCAAAGAATTTTCGCTCCTTGAATATCTAATGCGCAATGCGGGCAGGGTCGTCTCGAAGACCATGATACTCGAACACGTGTGGGACTACAATTTCGACCCACAGACAAACGTGGTTGACGTAATGGTCTGGAGACTCAGAAACAAAGTGGACAAAGACTTTGAGAAAAAATTGATCCATACCATTCGCGGCGTAGGTTATGTCCTTAAAAATTCCTGAGATATTGAAGATGCCGAGGGCGATAGGCTTCAGGCTGACCCTTTGGTATTCATCTATATTCCTCATCAGTTCACTCATAATATTCGGAATAGCCTACGTGCTCCTTACCTCTGCTATTGAAGACGACAACCGAGGTATTATCGAAGATGAACTCAACGAATACAACCTGGCATATAAAATCGAAGGCTGGAGGGGTATCATAGACAAGATCAGGCTCGAACAGGCCAAAGATAAGGCCTCGACCTTCTTTGTAAGGATAGCCGACGCAAAAAACAAAACCCTATTTTTAAACATACCAAGGCCGTACAACACACTTTACAACACACTTAAAGATGAAATTGAAAAAAATATCCCGCAAAATAAAAAGGGTTGGCTGTTTATAAAACTAAGACTGAAGAGCGAGGGCGAAGAAGACACCATCGAAACCGCCTACAGCCGCCTTGCCGACGGAACTATCATAGAGGTAGGGAGAAGCCTGGATGCTAAAGAAGATCTGCTCGAAGAATTCCAGATTATATTCGCCTGCATCATAGCCTCGACCGTCATGCTCAGCCTAATAGGCGGGGGTTTCCTTGCCTTCCGTACCCTGCGGCCCATCAGGGACCTAATCTCCACCGTAAAGACAATAGGCAGCGGAAAAATAAGCGCGAGGGTGCCGTCCCGCAATACAGGGGATGAATTGGACGAGCTTATCAGGCTCTTTAATGAGATGCTGAAGAAGATTGAGACCCTTGTAAACGGCATGAAAGAGGCCCTCGACAACGTAGCCCACGACCTTAGGACCCCCATCACTCGCATCAGGGCCGTGATCGAGACTACACTGGCAGCTGACAACGACAAGGAAAGGCTACGTGAGGCCCTTATGGATTGCGCAGAGGAGGCGGAGCGCATATCCTCCATGCTCAACACCCTCATGGACATCTCGGAGGCCGAGACAGGGACGTTAAGGCTCAGATTCGAGGATTCAGATGTTGGCCGCATCATAAAAGACATAGCTGAACTCTATCAGTACGTAGCGGAAACCAAGGGTATAAGCATATCGGTGACGGCACCTAAGGGTCTGCTGGCTCGGATCGATCCAAATCGGTTCCGCCAAGCCATAGCCAATCTGCTCGACAATGCGATCAAATACACAGAAAAGGGCGGGAGTGTCTTCATAAACGCTGACAAGACTGAAACAGGAAAGGAGCTCATCATCTCCGTCAAAGACACAGGTGCCGGAATAACTCAGGATGACTTGCCGAGGATATTCGACCGCCTATTCCGTGCGGATAAAAGCCGTTCACAAAGAGGTCTAGGGTTGGGTCTCAGCCTTGTGAGGGCGGTGATTCATGCCCACAGGGGAAGAATCGAGGTCAAAAGCACGCTCGAAAAGGGATCAACTTTCATTATATTCATACCGGCTGGAGAAGGCCCTATCATATCTGGCGCTTCAGGGGATCTCGCTTGAATCATTACCGATTTTTAATCTTGCTGGAAACAATTGTTAATCTCTGGCCTGTATAATTATTAATGATTTTGTCATCAGAAAAACTAAATGGAGGCAGGCCCTGACGCTATTCAGTTTGGATTCATCCGACTATGAAAGGGATAATAAAGGACCATGGCACATCATTGTCGCCGTCGCAGCCTTCGTATTATATATCTGGACTGCACCACTCAGGGACCTCTACGGCTTGGAGGCCAGGACTGCACTCATAGCGCGCGAGATGCTCGAAAGAGGCCTGGGCTTTTTCCCAACCGCTTTCGGCAATATCTATCCGGACTACACCCCGCTCTATTTCTGGCTTGAAGCAGTCTTTTCCATGCCCACCGGACATATCTCGACACTCAGCGCTGTATTGCCAAGCGCCATCTCTGCTGCAGGTCTCGTGGCCATTACGTCCAAGCTCGGTTCAAAGGTCTCAAGACGTGTAGGTCTTTTCTCGGCCGTGATACTTGCATCTAACCCCCAGTTCTGGCAAGAGGCAGCCCATGCGGCGATCGATATGCTGCTTGCATTTTTTGTCGGCCTTTCTATCCTATACCTGTTTTCGAAGGATAAAAATCTACTACAAAATAAGAAAATCAACTTCAGGCATTATTTATTCGTCGCCCTTGCCATATCCCTTGCGTTCCTGACAAAAGGTCTAATAGGGGTCATTCTGCCGTTGGCCATCTGGGGCGGGTATCTAATCCTGAGTGGCAGATTCAGGGATCTCTTGCCCTTTTTCATCTTCATCGGGTTATTGGGTGCGCTCTTGATGGGGGGTGAACTTCTTTACGCCTGGCATACCGGCGGAACAGCACTTGCACAAAAGATACTGACCGCCCAGGTGACTGGAAGGGTTGGGGAGGAGGCGAATAAACCTGCATATTACTACGCTATATTTTTAGCCCAGGGTATAGGGCCCTGGTGGATTTGGATAATTTCGTGGGGGATTATGACGTTCAGATCAAAGGCGTCAGGCGCAAGATCGTTCGTCATTGGCGTTTCCGAAAATAATATCTTACGGCTTTCATTGGCCTGGCTTTTCTCGGTCCTTTTGATCTTTAGCCTCGCAAGCTCAAGACATGGGAGATATCTTGTGCCGCTCCTGCCGGCGCTTTCGATCCTCATTGGCATGGCCGTCCAAAATGTGGTAAACACGCCCATCCCAAGACATAATAGGCTATATCTCCGACTTGCCGGCATCGTCTTGGCTGTTTTGTTGATTGTCGGCCTTGTATGCGTATTCAGGCCGCCATTTGGCCTTGCCGTGCCGACCTTCATGGTTTTAATATGGTTGTCGGTGGTCATCGCGGGCTGGCTTTTAATTATAAAACGAGCAAGTCTTGAGACGGTGCTCCCGTCCATGACCGCACTCATCCTGGCATGTGGGATTTCAGGATACGAACTCATCTTTGAGCCCGCTTTATCCAAGGCCGAATCAGGAAAGAGTTTTGTAATGGACGCCGAAAGGGATCTGAAAAGACCGATGCAAATAGTCCTCTATGGCATAAAACAAGATGGTGATGGTGTCAAATACGCCCTGTTCAGCAAAACACTGTCAAAAGACATCTTGTTTATACCGAAGTCCGTAAAAGACCTTAAAAGATATATGCTTCCCACAAAATTTATTATGGTTGGATACAAAAAAGACATACTTGAACTTGAAGAAAGGACTCGACACACCCTTGCATTTACTCAGACCGCCATAGGCCACATCCACAAAAAGGAGGTCACGGCTGTAACCGTAAGGCAATTATGAACAGATATCTGCCGATCATTCTGCTTGGGGTATTTCTCAATGCATTCGCCCAAATCGCCCTGAAACAAGGGATGCGTACAATAGGAGAATTCACTTTTTCAATGGAAAATCTGATCCCGATAGGAGTAAAAGTGGCATCAAGCCCCTATGTGCTCCTTGGGCTCTCCTGTTATGTCATAAGCCTTGTGGTCTGGCTCCTCGTCCTTTCAAGAGTCGATGTAAGCTTTGCATATCCATTTTTAAGCGTAGGCTATATAGTAGCTGCGCTATCCGGCATGGCGTTTTTCGGGGAGGCGGTCGGCCCAATGCGATGGGCTGGCATAATTACCATCTGTCTCGGGGTATATCTCATAACAAGGAGCGGCTAATGACATCAAATAGACCGACAAGGGAAGATTTTTTGCCGTTTTCAAGACCTACAATAGGCGAAGAAGAGATAAGCGAGGTAATCGACAGCCTCCGCTCAGGATGGCTCACCACTGGACCGAAGGTACTCAAGCTTGAAGAAGCGTTTATGGAGCTTACCGGTGCAAAGGCTGCGATTTCAGTAAACTCAGCCACTTCGGGGCTACATTTGGTGCTCAAGACGCTTGACCTTGGTCCTGAAGACGAGGTTATCACAACACCCATTACCTGGCCATCCACGGTAAATACCATCGAAATCTGCGGGGCAAGGCCTATATTCGCTGATGTGGACAAGGAGACGCTCCAGATCGACCCTTACGACGTCGAGCGTTCAATCACTCCAAGGACAAGGGCTGTAATCCCGGTGCATTTCGCAGGTGCGCCGTGCGACATGGACGCCCTTTCTGAGATATGCAAAAGGTATAGGCTTTATCTCATAGAAGACGCGGCCCATGCCGTAGGAACTGAATATAAAGGCCGTGTCATCGGAAACAGCAAAAATGGCTCGGATGCCGCTGTCTTCAGCTTTCATGTGATCAAAAACATAACCACAGGTGAAGGTGGAATGATAGTCTGCAACAATGAAGAACGTTCTGCCAGGATGCGCAGACTCAGGTTTCACGGCATATCAAGGGATGCATGGAGGCGCTACTCAAAAGGCGGCAGCCCCCAGTATGAGGTGGAAGAACCAGGCTTTAAATACAATATGATGGATATCCAGGCCGCAATCGGCATACATCAACTTAAAAAATTGGAAAAATTCAATGAAAAACGGGCCAAGCTCGCATCAAATTACAGAAAGCTCCTTGCCGATGTTCCCAGAATAACGCCCCTTGGGAGTGTACCATACAAACACAGACATACATGGCACCTTTTTGTCGTCAGGCTTGAGATAGAGGCCCTTACTATAGACAGAGATCAATTCATCCTGGCGCTGCAGGAAGAAAACATCGGAACCGGCCTGCATTTTCCAGCCGTGCATCTCCAAAGATACTACCGCGAACACTATGGTTTTCAAAAAGGGATGCTCCCCAACGCCGAATGGAACAGCGAGCGCCTGTTTTCACTCCCACTATATCCGACGCTTGAAGAAAATGATCAGGCTGATGTGATATCGGCTATGAAACGTATAATCAAACGATATGAGAGATAGCTAAAGACGAAACATGGCAAGCGAAACCAAACCAAAGGTATCCGTGGTAATTCCATTCTATAATGAAGAGGCAAATGTAACGGCCCTGTTAAAGAGGCTCTTCGATACACTCAATACCATCCCAGAATCATGGGAGGTGGTTTGTGTAAACGACGGCTCAAGGGATGCCACATTAAAACTCCTCCTTGAGGAGAAGAAACGGCGCAAAGGCATGGTGGTAGTAGATCTGGCGAGAAATTTTGGGCAGCATTCAGCTGTCATGGCAGGCTTCAGGATCTCGCGCGGGGAGTGGGTCGTCACCCTTGACGCAGACCTCCAAAACCCACCAGAAGAGGTACCAAGACTCCTCGACGCATTCAGAAAGGGCCATGACCTAATCGGAACAATAAGGCAGGGCAGGAAAGACACCTTGTTCAGGAAATTCGCATCCCGCATTACAAACAAACTTACGACAAAGATGTCGGGCATATCGCTTCAAGATTTCGGCTGTATGCTAAGAGGCTACAGCCGCGAGGTGGTGAATGGGATACTTTCAAATCCAGAATATCGAACATTCATACCTGCCCTCGCCACTTTTTTCGCCAGGAATCCGGTTGAGATACCTGTCAGACATGAAGAACGGGCGGGCGGGCGCTCTAAATACTCACTCATGAAACTCCTGGGTCTTCAGCTTGACCTGATGCTTGGCTTTTCCATGTGGCCGTTGAGGATACTCTTTTTTGTGGGTGCGGCAGTCGCCGCCTTGGGTCTCTTTTTGGGCGCGTTTATACTTGCCATGAGGCTATATTTCGGCGCCGGTTGGGCGGCAGAAGGGGTCTTCACCTTGTTTGCCGTACTTTTTTTTATTGTCGGCGGCCAGTTCTTTGCACTCGGCTTGATCGGGGATTATATAGGCCGCATATTCCAGGCAGTAAGGGGCCGGCCGGGTTATGTGCTTAGGGAGATATACCGCAATGAATAACACGATAGCGATAAGGACGAAAAAGGACTATTTTACGGCCGTTTTTTGGGCCGCCGCGGTGATCATACTCTTCTGGGGGTTGGGCGGAAGAAGCCTCTATGTAGCAGAAGGACGCTGGGCCGAGATAGTACGCGAGATGTTCATAAAACACGACTTTTTCCATCCTACCGTCAATTGGGAACCCTATTTTGATAAACCGCTTCTTAGCTATTGGCTAATAGCCCTTGCCTCTTTTATTACAGGCGGACTCAATGAATGGGCCTTGAGGCTTCCAAGTGCTATTGCAGGGGCATTGAGCCTTTGGGCCGTCATGGACCTCGGCAGGAGGTTGTGGTCAAGGGAAACAGGCCTGGTGGCTGGATGGATACTCTTGACCGCCTATGGCATGATATTTTGGTCCCGTACCGGGGTCAGTGACACAGAAAATCTGGCAGCCTCCATCCTGGCAGTAGCATGGTATTGGTCAAGACGGGATGGCCTTGAAAATATGAAGGGCATGGATGCCTTTTACATCTCCATCGTCTTCTATCTCATATGCTTTATCGGGGCGCACACAAAGGGCCTGACCTCAGTAGTGATACCGATGATCGCCATCGCCCCCGATCTATTAAGACGGGGTCGCTGGAAGGCCATCTTTACGCAAGGGCACATCCTGGCCCTTATGATCGGGCTTGCGATATATCTCTCTCCTTTTGTCTATGCGACAATTACAGCGAAAAACTACAGCGAAAACGGATTGTTTATGGTATTCAAAGAAAACATCCAGCGTTTTTTCGAACCATTTGACCATAAAGAGCCTTTTTATGTCTATTTTTACTATCTCCCGCTGCTCTTCATGCCATGGAGCCCACTCTTGATAGCGGCGCTGGCAAAGACAACCGCCTCATGGAAACGACTAGACGAAAAAACGACGTGGCTTATTACTGTATTTTTTCTAATATTCCTTTTTTTTACTGCATCAGGCTCAAGGCGAAGCTACTACATCCTGCCCATATTCCCCTTCTCAGCCCTGCTGGTTGCAGTATTTCTTGAAAAGACAGGGGAAAACGGTTTTAAAAAGACTGCACTGCTCATTCAGACATGGATTGTCCTCGCCGCCTCATTTATCGAGGTCTTAAGCCCTGTTATATTGCCCATACTTGAAAGATTCACTGGGTTTTATACCCCATCTGCGTTCAAGATCGCGACGGTATTAATCGGACTCATGGCCCTTTTACCCCTGTTTTTAAGACGTATATTACCTGAAACGCTCAAGTCCCTCACAGGCATCGCCCCAAAGACCGCCGCAGTTTTGTTAAGCACGGCGATAATCATGGGCGGCCTTTTTTGCATACAATTTAATATGCTCGACAACTACAGAACAGAAAGGGCATTTGTGGAAGATGTCCGCCAAAGGCTGCCCAATATATCGCAAGGCTCTGTCGCATTCTATCCGAAGACTATAACCAACCTGGTATTTTATCTAGACATGCCAGGCCCGATCAAGATATTGAAGGATAAAAATGACGTCAGCGCCTTTCTAAATGGGGGCAATGGGGATAAACTTATTATTACTACCCAGAGATATGCCAATGAACTATCCGGTATTATCTTTGGCACAAGTAGTGCAGCGAGAGGACCTGACATCAGGGAATCCGTCAACCCGTGGGAAACGAGCAAGGGGAAATTGATGGCTAAACATGTGGCCTGGTTTATAAAAGGCCAAAGGGGTAAGTGATGTCGGTAGTGCTTTTCGGTTACCACAATATGGGGTGTGTCGCCCTAAAGGCCTTGAAAGAAACCGGCGTGGACGTTTCGGCAGTGATAACCCATCAAGACAACCCCAATGAAAACATATGGTTTGAATCTCTCAGGGCGATGGCTGGATCGATGGGCATACCTGTCTACCATCCTGACGATGTAAACACGCCTGAGTGGGTGGGATTCATCCGTAGGCTTTCACCGGACGTCATACTTTCCTGCTATTATAGAAATATGATAAAAGAAGAGATCCTCGCTATTCCGAAGATAGCCGCATTAAACCTCCACGGCTCGCTCCTCCCAAGATACCGCGGCAGATGTCCGGTGAACTGGCAGATAATCTTCGGCGAAACCAAAGGAGGGGTCACGCTGCATCATATGGTAAGGAAGGCGGATGCAGGCGACATCGTAGCACAAAAAGAAGTCGATATTTCGGAGACCGATACGGCCTTCACCTTGTTTAAGAAGATGGAGGCTGCGACCTACGAACTCCTTAAAGAATTTATACCTAGGGTCCTGGACGGCACGGCGCCACGGACACCACAGGATCACAGCCTTGCCACATACTTCGGCGGGAGACGTCCGGAGGATGGTATAATTGATTGGAATCTACCGGCCCGTGACATATACAACCTCATAAGGGCGGTAACCTGGCCTTATCCAGGGGCATTTTCATTCCTAAACGGCAAAAAACTCATAATCTGGTGGGCTGAACCATTGAGCGACATGGAGCTTGGACTTATCCCGGGCACGATAAAGGTTGAAGGATGCAATGTATTCGTACAGACAGGTAAGGGCATTCTTCGTCTGGTTAACGCCAGCGAAGATGATATACCGCCTAATAAATGCCCTGATGTCCTAAAATTGGTCAGAGATGGAGACAGATTCATAATCAAATACAGCCTTGGATAGACCAATCTATTACATATAAAAATCTAGCAAACGGAGAACTTGAATTGAAGATCTTAATTGTCGGCGTAAACGGTTTCATAGGAAGCCACCTTGTCAGACGCATCCTGGCCGAGACTGAGTGGGAGGTATACGGAATGGATCTCTCCTCCGACAGGCTGGGCAGACTCATACACGATCCGAGGTTCCATTTCCTTGAAGGGGATATCTCCATCAACAAGGAATGGATCGAATACCATATAAAAAAATGTGATGTATGCCTACCGCTCGTGGCCATAGCCACACCAGCCTCATATGTCAAGGATCCGCTCGCGGTTTTTGAGTTGGACTTCGAGGAAAATTTAAGAATCGTACGCCAATGCGCCAAATACAAAACGAGGGTCATCTTCCCCTCTACCAGCGAGGTGTATGGCATGAGCCAAGATCCCATATTTAATGAAGAAACAAGCCTATTGGTCTATGGGCCAATACACAAACAACGCTGGATTTATGCCTGCGCCAAACAGATGATGGATCGGGTTATTTGGGCGATGGGAAGGGATCGGGGGCTCCAGTTTACGCTCATCAGGCCATTCAATTGGATAGGCCCTGGCCTTGACAGCCTCACTACACCGAAAGAGGGAAGCTCACGTGTGGTGACGCAGTTCCTTGGGCACATACTGAGGGGTGAACCAATAACTCTAGTTGACGGCGGACGCCAAAGGCGCTGCTTTACATATGTCGATGACGGCCTGGACTGTCTGATCGAGATATTAAAAAATAAAAATGGAAGATGCGACGGCCAGATATTCAATATTGGCAACCCGAACAATGACTATTCTGTGCGAGAACTTGCGGAGACCATGATAAAGGTCGTCAGAGAATTCCCGTCCCTCGCCGCCCTTGCCGACAAAGTCGAGTTTCGGGAAGTGCCTGCCGAGGTCTATTACGGACCTGATTATCAGGACGTAGGTTATAGGGTGCCCGACATCACTCGTGCACATACGGTCCTCGGCTGGACGCCTAAGATCGGCCTCGAAGAGGCCCTTAGGCGTACCATCTCTGCCTATGTGCTCGACCAGAGCAATGGGACTGTAAAAGACCTCGGTACGCTGGATGAGGCCTGACTACCTCTAAAACCCATACTTTAAAAGGACCCTTGCTCGATCCGTCCTTCCAAGAGGCCCCCTATAGCCTAATTGATATACGGCCTTCCGGCGAGAGGCATCTTGACACAGACGTGCCAGACAAACCATGAAAAAGGTGTGCAAGGATATTTTTTGAATGGATCTTAAACTTAAAAATACCGGACGAGGCCGGTTGCTTGCCCTAAAGATAGACGTTGATACACATGACGGTATGGCCAAGGGTGTACCGAAACTCCTCGACATCTTAAACAAGGAAGAGATAAAGGCTACCTTCTGTCTCTCGTTCGGACCTGACAATGCAGGGAAGGCTATCTTTAGGCTCTTTAACGACCCGCTGTTTCTGAAAAAGATGCTAAAGACAGGGGCCCCGAGGCTCTATGGCCTGAGGACCATTCTTTCAGGGACACTTCTACCTGCCAGGCCTATAGCAATTGCATTTCCTGATCTTGTCAGAAGAATCGAGGCCGATGGACACGAGGCCATAGTTCATGCCTGGGATCACAGAAAATGGCAGGATAGACTTACTGATATGACGAGCGAGGAGATTGCCCGCGAATTTGACAGGGCATTCTCCGCATTTCAAGATATACTGGACAAACGGCCTGAGGCGGTTGCAGCCCCAGGCTGGCAGGTTACACCCGAAAGCCTCGAGATCCAAGACGAACTCGGCCTTTTATATGCAAGTGACCTGAGGGGAGGCGAACCGGCAAGGCTATCGATAGGCGACAGGATATTCAAGACCCTTCAAATCCCATCTACAGGCCCATGCATCGAGGAACTCCTGACCATAGGTATACGTGACAATGAAGACCTATTCAAGGCCATCCTGCGCCAGATATACAAGGCAAAATACCCGGTGATCCCGATACATGCAGAGGTTGAAGGCGGACCGTTCAGCAGATTTCTCATCCGTCTCCTTCGAATGCTCAAGACCAAATACAATATCGTCAGACTCAAGGACATGGCAGCTATCTTGCTTGGCGGTACAGTGCCGATTCGTGAACTTTCCTTTATGGAGCTGCCGGGCCGGGCCGGAACGGTCGCCACATCAATAGGACCAGAGGCGCTCAGAGAAATCTCCGAACAAAGTTGATGGCTGATAGATGAATGACGTCATTTTTATCTTTACCGACGGTGCCTGCTCAGGAAACCCAGGGCCAGGCGGATGGGGTGCAGTCCTCAGATCAGGGGGACACGAAAAGAAATTGTCCGGCTGGTCGAGTCATACCACAAACAACAGGATGGAACTCCTTGCCGCCATAAGGGCGCTCGAGGCGATCAAGAGACCATCCCGCATCGTCATGATGACCGACTCGCAATATCTCAAACAAGGCATCACTGAATGGATCCACCTCTGGAAAAAGAGGGACTGGAAGACCGCATCGGGGAAACCGGTAAAAAACAGCGATCTCTGGAAAGCGCTTGATGCGCTTTGTAATGTCCATGACATCCACTGGGAATGGGTCAGAGGACACAATGGTCATGTCGAAAACGAGATTGCAGACGGCCTGGCGACCAATGCGATAAAAACCGGACTGGCCGGCGTACTTGAGGAAGATCCCGCCGGGCTGCCGACAGAAGGTCTGAAATAAAAGGGATAGGGAGATGCCGGTCTATGTGCTTGGAAACGACCCCGTCTTTCCGCCGCCAGAATCGGCCAGATCCGACGGGCTGCTAGCTATAGGCGGAGATCTTGACCCGCAGAGGCTCATTGCGGCCTACAGACTGGGCATATTCCCATGGTACAGCCCTGGGGAGCCAATCCTCTGGTGGTCGCCAGATCCACGGCTTGTCCTCAATCCAAAAAGACTTCATGTCTCAAGACGTCTCAGAAGGACAATAAGACAGGCGAAATTCAAGATAACTTTTGACGCCGCCTTTAGCGACGTAATAAGGGCATGCAGGGAGACAAGGATCGAGGCCGGTGAAGGGACGTGGATCAGTGATGAGATGGTCGCAGCCTATACAAGACTCCATAATATGGGTATTGCCCACTCTTCGGAGGCATGGGCCAGCGGCAGACTTGTCGGTGGACTCTACGGCGTGGCGATTGGCAGGGTATTTTTCGGAGAATCCATGTTTAGTACCGAAAGAGATGCATCGAAGGTCGCCCTTGTAACACTTGTGCGCCAACTTGACGCCTGGAGTTTTGAACTCATCGACTGCCAAATGACAACAAGGCACCTGCTGAGTCTAGGGGCAGAAGAAATACCTCGAAAGACCTTCCTTTCAATCCTTGCAAGGCTTGTGGACGCCCCCAACACCGCACCGTTCACACCTGCCGATCAGGCCGCTGGTCTTCCGCCATCAAACCGACGTTATTGATACCGTCTATGGATTGATCCTCTTCAGCAACCATGCCATGTTCCTGCCGAGGTCTTTCATGGTCTGTATACCTTCCGTGTCATTACTTACCTCACCTGGCTGCCTACCCATGCCTATATTCCAATAGCTCGAACCAACAACAATCATCTCGCTGATTGTAAAGAAGAAATTGATCGAATTGAACACGTGTACCGCCCCCGCGCGCCTGGCCGCCACAACAGCAGCACCGACCTTGCGTCTATACATACCGTTATTAGCCCTCCCTACCATGCCGCATCTTTCGATCAGGGCCTTCATCCCGGCGGACACATCGGCGAAATACGTAGGGGAACCGAGCAGTATGCCATCCGCCTTATCCATCTTCTGGATACAGTCATTAACGACATCGTTTTCCACTGCACACCGCCTGTTCTTTTTCTCAAAACATTGATAACATGCGATGCACCCTAGAATCGACCTTCCTGCAAGGGAATAGAGCTCGGTCTCAATGCCCTCGGCTTTAAGTTCCTCGAGCACAACATTCAAGAGAATAGCCGTGTTCCCATCTTTCCTTGCGCTGCCGTTGAATGCCACCACCTTCATACACACATCTCCTATCAGATCGACACAATATTCAGAAGATTCAAAAACTACATTTGTACGCCCGACTGGCGGATGCCAATGCGGGTTACGCCTTAAAACCTAGCGGGGAATGGCCTCGGGATAAGGATATCCTTCCCCATCCTCAAAAAATAAGCATCAGTCATGCCTGCGATAAAGTCCCTTACGATCTCAGGGGGACTGAACGCCTCCCTGTAAGACGGATCCATGCCGTCAAGATAGTCTTTAAATATTACGGATTCCTTACGGTTCAGATTCAAATCATTCAAAAATCGATCAAAAAGTATCCTATAAAGCCATTTTATTTTGTCTGATTCTGTCTTTATCTTTGGATTTTTATAAATGAACTCATAATTAAACTCCTTAAGCATAAAAAGGGCGTCGGCCATCTCTTGGCTGAATGCAATTTCGTCTTTTTCAAGACTATTTGAGATGAGATCTTCAACAAGGCGATAGACTATAGTGCCGTTCGTCTCTCCAAGCGTCTCCCTACACTGCATCGGCACCTGGTCCTTCGTTATGAGGTTTATACGTAAGGCATCTTCGATATCCCGCCCTATATAGCTTATCACATCCGCCATTCTTACAACGCAACCTTCAAGGGTCATGGGTGGACTCAGATCGACGTCAGGATCTGATAATTTTATTGCGATCTCGCGGTCAAGGAACTTAAAGTCCTTTTTTCTCAACGGCTTCAGTGACTTAAGGTGCCTTTCGCCATCATGGCACAAGATTCCGTCCAGGACCTGGCAGCTCAGGTTCATCCCCTTGCCCTTGCGCTCGACATGTCTTAAGAAATGCACGCCTTGCACACTGTGGATAAACGGCGGAATACCGTGCTCTATGCATATCTCTGAGAGATAGCGCTCACCGTCGTGACCGAACGGCGGGTGACCTATGTCGTGGCCGAGCGCGATGGCCTCTATAAGGTCTTCGTTCAGACGGAGCAGCCTGCCGATGGTCCTTGCAATCTTTGAGACGAGCTGGACATGAAGTACGCGGTGCGTGATATGATCATTCGGTATAAGGAAAAAGACCTGCGTCTTGTCTATGTATCTTGTGTAAGAAAGTGAGTGAAGTATCCGGTCGGCGTCGATGGAAAACCACTGCCTGTGGCCGGCGCTTATGCGCTCCTCCTCCATTTCGCGAAAGGCCTCGGTGCTCCTTGCGGCATACGGCGAAAGCCTCTTGTCTTCCTCATAATCCAGTCTTGTTCTCAAATTCGACAGATCAATCATGTCCACTCCCTCAAGACCATGTGAGGTTTTCATGCCCAAGCCCTTGCATAATAAATAATATACCCAAGGTTCGTCGCCTCGCCCTGACATCTCGACTAAAGGCATTACCGTCAGGGAGATATGCCAGCACGATCAGACCAATTGCAACAATGGGCCTTCTATGCCACGGGATGTCTTGCCTTGATTTCCCCGATCCATCTCGCCCAGAATGTGCGGCTTGAAAACAAAAGTCCGGTGCCGATGGCCGTATATACGCCCCAGACAAAACTCGGAGGCAGGGGACTCAGGCGCAGGATACGCCCAAGCATGATCATCGCTAGGATGAGCCCCCAACTCCTAGCACCAAGAAAACCGCCCATACACCTGCCGTCGCCCCTTTCGACTATCCTTTCAAGCACCTTGACTGCAGCCCTGTCCAAGATCAGCCGACCTTTCAAAAGGCCAACCGCTGCCCACGCTGCAAGGAAAACCGGATAGACGGGGCGACCTACGAACCCATTCATGTTCAGTCCACCCCTCAAAAGAAGAAACGTCCCTACCAACGACCACATAAGGCCAGCCAGAAAGAGATTGGTCAAGGCCGACGACCTTGGTGTGTGCGAACAAAACCAGCCGATTATTTCAGGATATCTTGACATATAAAAACCTTTCATGAATCGAAACGGACACTGCAGACGACTCAAATCCCATCTGCCTGCCCTAAATATCTCCCGCTTAATATGAACATAATGGTCTTTATGTCAAGCCGGCCTATAAAACAAACAAGACACACCTACAAAATAAGATGGACATCAGGCAAGGTTGACACCTTTGGTAAGGAAAACCGTCTGCAATGAAGCCATATGGGCCTCCCAACTGTACTTAGCGGCGACAGAGACTGCCTTCCCCCTCAGAAAAGACCTCATGTCGCCTGACAACCCGACAAAACGCCTTAAGGCGCCGTGAATAGCATCGGCTGTAGAGTTTTTGATCACCAGCCATTCATCAACCTCACGGGCCACCTCTGATGCCCCATTGTTCACTGTAGTGAGGGCTGGCGTCCCGCACGCCATTGCCTCAAGGACTGCATTTGCAAACGGGTCATAGAGAGTGGGCAATATAAAGAGATCCGATATGCCGTAAAGTCGGGCCATATCCCTTGTATAGCCAAGCCATCTGACCCTTTTTGAAAGGCCGAGACGCCTTATCTCTGCCTCCATGGCCCTGTCGCTGCAGACACCTGCAATCAAGAGTGCAAAATCACAACAAGAAGAAAGGCTGTCAAGCCCATGGATCAAGGGGGCAAGGCCCTTGCGCCTCAGGTCAGTACCAGCGAAAAGAAACACCGTGATATCAGCTGGCAGCCCCATGGAAAGCCTGACCATCTCTCGTTCGTCTGGCAGCATGGGTGCAAAAAGGCTTGTATCCACACCATTATACACCACATGGACCTTATCCAAGGCCATGTCGTAATAGTGTTCAATCTGTGCTTTTACCATATTAGAATTGACTATGATGGCCCTTGCCTCCTCTATCGCCATCCTCTCCATCCAAAGGAGCATCTTGTGTCTCGGCATGAATCTCCTGAGCCTCCCTGTCCATGGATAACCAAGATCAAGCCAGGCGGCATGAAGTGGATCTGAGATGCGAAGGACATCAACAGGGGCCACTCTAGAAAGGCCATAGGTCAGATCAAAGCCCCCGACCTTCAATATCCTTCTTGAATTGACAAAAAAGCTCAGATTTTTCATAATACTTCCACGGCCCATTACCATTGCCCTTAGAAGACATGCGGAATCTATCTCGGCCCTGTCGGCTACTAATGTCACCTTATGGCCGAGGCTGGAAAACCGGTTGCAGATATTTGCGCAATAGGCCTCGGCCCCGCCTATGTCAAAGCTGCACTCCCTGCGAATGACGGCCAAATTCATCTGGCCGACCCCTTTTTAAGCTTAATGTCGTGCCTTTCAATTCTGGCGATCTTCTTCTGGATCTTTTCCACGATACGCCCATCCTTAAACTTCGGGAGCACAGAAGTATAGGTATCCCAAAAAATATCTGACAGTTCGGCCCATTCCTCTATCTTAAGGACGTTTTTTGAAGAATAGCCGATCTGTGCAAGGTCTTTTATCACCCATGGCAAGATAAGGTGACCCGTCCTTCGCAACCTTTGGAGATCGATCACACCGATTTCGCCAGTTTCTTTGTTCCAAAACAGATGACACAAGTAGAAATCCTGATGGGTGAAACCACAGGCATGAAATCTTGCAGCAAAATCAGCCAACCTCTCTGTCACATTTACCTTATACTCAAATGGAACGTCTCTCTTAAAAAAGTCTTCAAGACGCTCGCCTTCAATCTTTGCTATCACGAGTATTGACCTACCAGAACCGTCAAAACCTATGGCCACGGGCTCAAAACTCTTGAATCCAAGGTCCTTAAGGACGTGCGCGCCCACCCACTCGACGACGCTGCCCTCCAGCCTCGACAATATGGAAGACAATAGACTCTTTTTATAATAACGCTTGACAAAAAGCGTTTTACCGCCAAGCTCCATAGTGGAGATGTCACGACCTGGCTTTTCGCCGAAACGATTGAGCCTGCCCGAATCCCAGAGGGCGTCAAAGCCTAAAATCCCTGCCGAATCAAAAAGAGAGACCCATCCATTGGCCACCTCGAGTCCTTTACGCAAAGGCATGGCAGGATAAAGTGAACCCCCTAAAAACCTTGTCAAAACCTCAAGTACGTGCAAAGACATCAGCTTACTTCACACAAAAAGACCTGATATGAGGCCATTATTGAACCAAACCGTCTCCTATAAAGACCGTCTATAAAAGAGAGCTTAGAGGCAGTAAATCTCAGCGGACGGCCGCCCCTAGAAGATGCAACCCCTGTGGCCTTCAGACTACGAAAGAGAGAGAGTGTGTCCCTATATTCCCTTAACACCACGACTTCCTCCATAGCTGTATGTCTAAAAAGATCGGATATCATGCCCTTCAAACCTGCATAGTCTGGAAAGGCAACAGCTGGGAGCAAAATCCAGCGGCCGAACGCCTCATCCAGCACAGTCTTCAATTCCCAAAGGGTCTTAGGTCCAAAAACTGAAAAGAGTATTGTCCCGCCAGGTCCGAGGAGATCCCTATATCTCACAAGCGCACCAGCCAAATCATCGAACCAGTGAAATACGCTGTTTGCAGTAATCAGGTCAAACGGCCCTGTTATGAATGCAGGAAGGCGCTCCCCATCAGCCACATAAAAACTAATCCTTTGGTCTTTAAATTTCTTCCTCGCCTCCTCCAACATAGCAAGGGATATGTCTACGGCCTCGATCTCGGCTTCTCTAAACGCCTCTGCAAGCATAAGGGTATATCGGCCGGTCCCGCAGCCTATTTCAAGTATATGCCCGAACGATCTCCCTGTCAGCATCGCAATGAGACGCCCTGCAACCTCAAGCTGTACATCGGCATGGGCATCGTAAGTCAGAGAGGCCTTGCTGAATGACCTTTCGACACTGGATTTCAAGACCTGAGAAATCTCCCTCTAAACTCTTGAGATAAAAATGGCAGATGTCCAGCAGCTCTAATGATCTCAATCCTCACCTCCCCGACCATTTCCTTGAAAAACATGGAGTTAAAGGGCGAGATAACATCCCTTGCCCCGTAAAAGAGCCAAGGCCTCTTACTGATACATTGGGCCGCAAAAAGGCTGGATGCGTCTTTTTGCGCAAGATATTCAAGTCCCTTTTTAAGTCCATTTAAATCTATGCGTGACAAATGGATATCAAGCAACTCCTCCTTGAACCACCTATAGTCTTCCTTCTGCCCCAAAAACGCCCTCCTATAGAAACGCCTCATCGCCCCCTCAAAATCCGCCTCAAGATCCCTTTCCTGTGCCAATAGCTCCTCTTTCGCGAAAGATGGACGCAGCGAGACCAATATAAGGCCTGAAACCATCCAGACGTAATCAAGGCAAAAATCAACGGCCTGATACGCCCCCATGGACCAACCAAAAAGCAGGACCGATTGTATACCGTAGGCGTGTAAAAAATCATAGAGTCCACGTGAGATGTCGCCGTTGACAGGCCGGGTCGGAAGGATATAGTTAAATGGGAGATCAAGCCTTGAAAATATCTCCGGCAAAAATCCCCAACCAGGGAGCAACACCAGGGATGCACCAAATCCCTTGTCTATAAAAATGAAATTCACCTTGCCATGGCCTCCACAAGGGCGTCGATGTCTCCTTTTGAATGCCATGCAGTGACAGAGAGCCTGATGCGCGCTGTTCCTCGTGGGACAGTGGGCGGCCTGACGGCCTTTACAAAAAAACCGACGGCCTTAAGCCGCTCGGCAATCCTCACCGCATCTTCGTTCCCTCCAACCATAACCGGGACGATCTGGGAACGGCCGACGACGTCCATGCCCATAGATTGCCGAAGCCTGGTTCTGAGATATCCAGAAATCTCAAGGACCTTAAGTCCCATCGCCCTTTCTTTACTGACAAGTCGAACGGCCGCGATATTGGTGCCTATCACAGACGGAGGTAGTGCGGTAGAGAATATAAATGTCCTTGCCCGATTGATCAAAAACCCCTTCATCGCCTTGGACATAGCCACAAATGCACCATAGCCGCCAAAGGCCTTGCCAAACGTCCCGACCATCAAATCCACATCCCTGGCCTGTGACATCGTCACCAGGCCTTCGCCGTACTCACCAAAGACCCCAACCGCATGGGCCTCATCCACCATAAGAAGGGCGTCAAAATGCCTTTTAAGCTCGATAAGACCTGCAACATCGGCCTCGTCGCCCTCCATGCTGTAAAGGCTTTCAACAAGTATTAAGGCCTTTTTGTGTCTGCCTCTATGTTGCTTCAAAAGACCCTCTAGATGATCAAGGTCATTGTGTCGGAATCTGAAAAGACGCGCGCCTGAAAGGAGTATGCCATCCACCATGCTGGCGTGGATCAGGCGGTCCGCAAAGACCGCATCTCCTTTTCCGCACAGGGCGCTTATCATACCGAGATTTGCAAGATAACCACTCCCAAATAGGAGTGCGGCCTCTGTGCCCTTGAGCCCGGCCACTGCATCCTCTAATTCATGATGAATCTCCATATCGCCGCTCATGAGCCTCGAGGCCCTAGCGCCTGCACCCCATCTTTTCATAGCCTCCATTGCGCCTTCTACAAGGGCAAGATCTTGAGAAATGCCCAAATAATCATTGGATGCAAAGTCGACCAAGGTCCTACCGTTTATTGTGATCCTACCTTGCCCAATGGTCTCAATTGGCTCGAGCGTCCTCAAAAGGTCTGGATCTATTGGTGAATAGAGATATGCCGATCGTTGTTCATCCATTGTGTTTTTATCGTCACCCATAAACAAAGACCCCTTCAGACCGGCATAGCCTGAAGGGGTCTTAGCATGAAAAACTACAATACTGCTACTTCTTGTGGCAGGTTGTGCAGACCTTGCCCTTTGGTACGTTCATCTCAGTGTGACAGGGAAAACACATCTTATCATGGAAATCGTTTTTCATACCCTCTTTCTTTTCAATAGTTACCTTGAGCTTTCCACCCTGTGCAGTCTCATGGCACTTATCGCAGGTAAGCTTGGGATTAGCCTGGTGTTTTGCGTGCGGAAAAATGACCGCTTCTTTGTTGCCCTTAACCCCGAACTTCTCTTTGAGATTTATGTCGGCAGGAGCCTTGTCGCCGGCAAAGGCCAGGACAGGTGCGAATGCCAACAATGACGCTGCTATCAACCCTAATGATTTGACCCTCATCTTTGTAGCGCCTCCTTTAAGATTAAATTTTATAAATTCATAGCAAGCTTTAATCAAAAAAGCAAGGGCTTTTTCAACAAATTTGAATGCATCATTGACTTTGCCCATTCACTCATTTATTCATAATAACGTCATCATGCATGAAACGCTAAACACATCGCTTACTTATTTTAAAAAGACACTCCCTTTAATTCCTGATGTCTGCCTCGTGCTCGGGACAGGGCTTGGCGGGGTAGTAAGGGCCATGGATGTGACCTGGTCGAAGGACTATAAAGACATACCAGGCTTCCCGATCTCGACTTCTCCGACGCACGCTGGCAAGCTCCTTGTCGGTACCATTAACGGGACAAAGGCCGCCCTGTTCCAAGGAAGATTCCATTACTACGAAGGATACTCTGCAAGAGAAGTGGCCATGCCTGTGCAAATCATGGCCCTTCTTGGGGCAAGACTCCTCATCACCTGTAACGCCGCAGGTGGGCTAAACCCAGATCTTATCCAAGGCGACATCATGCTGATCAAAGACCATATAAATCTCATACCGGATAACCCTTTAAGGGGGTCAAACATAGACGCTGCAGGGCCCAGATTTCCAGACCTTTCATGCGCATATCCGAAAGAAATCAGGGAAAAAGTCTTGAGTCTGGCCGAAGGTATGGGGATCAAGCTGAAAGAAGGGGTCTTTGTTGCCGTGCCAGGACCTAGTCTCGAGACAGCTGCAGAAACCAGATTCCTTCGGATGATAGGCGCAGATGCTGTAGCCATGTCCCTTGTGCCTGAGGTGATCGCTGCAGTTCATGCCGGGATGAAGGTCATCGGTCTCTCGGTCATCGCAAATATAAACGATCCTGACAACTTCAGGCCCATCCTGATAGAAGATGTCATCGAGCAGGCGCACAGGGCCGAAGGCCGCCTGGAGCAACTCATAGTAAATATCTTGGAGGAGTGGCGCAATTGGAAAAAGTAGATATCGTCGTTACAGGGGAGCTTCTGGTGACAGACCCCTTCAGCCCGCCTGTAAAAGACGGGGCTGTGGCCGTCAAGGACGGTAAAATCATTGCGCTTGGCCCAAAAAATGGAATAGAGACGGCATTTTATGCCGCAAAACGGATTGACAGACCCAATGGCCTCATAGCCCCAGGACTCATAAATGCCCACACCCATGCAGCCATGACCGTATTCAGAGGCCTTGCAGACGATCTGCCACTCAAGACCTGGCTTGAGGAACACATATTCCCAAAGGAGGCGCGCCTTACGCCTGAGATTGTAGCAATTGGGACAGAGCTTGCCTGTGCGGAGATGATCCGGTGCGGGACCACAGGCTTTGTGGATATGTATCTCTTTGAAGACACAGTCGCATCGGTAGTGGACAGGATCGGGTTAAGGGCCTGGATTGGTGAGGGGGTCTTTGACTTCCCCTCCCCTGCCTTTTCATCAGGCATCGAGGCCCTGAAAGAGACAGGACGGCTTATCTCAAAGTGGCAAGGCCACCCAAGGATTACCATAACCGTTGACCCGCACACCCCCTACACCTGCTCGCCTGATCTCCTTATCAAAGCAAGGGATATGGCTGACAAATATGGGGCCATGACGGTCATCCATCTTGCCGAGACGGACTGGGAGGCGCATGAAATACAGACGAGATTCGGGACCTCACCAGTCTGCCACCTCGACAGGCTCGGTCTTCTGAACGAAAGGCTCCTTGCCGTCCACTGCGTTTCGCTTGATAAAGATGACATAAAACTCCTGGCCAGGAAAAGGGCACGGGTGGCGCACTGCCCTGAAAGCAACCTGAAACTCGCCTCAGGGGTGGCGCCTATTGCGGAG
>NZ_JBMFRG010000002.1:0-48802 GCF_049968175.1 Dissulfurimicrobium sp. | reverse complement strand
AAAAAGAGGCGCTTATAAGGTGACCTCTAAAGTTCACAACCTACGGTCTGGAGGCCCAGATGAAAGATATACACAGCGAGCGGATACTCATACTTGATTTCGGTTCACAGACCACCCAGCTCATCGCAAGGCGCGTGCGCGAGGCCAAGGTCTATTGCGAGATGCACCCATTCAGCCTGGGTCTTGAAAAGATAAGGAAGATGGCGCCAAAGGGGATTATTCTCTCAGGCGGGCCGGCAAGCGTCTATGACTCTGGGTCGCCCAAGGTATCGCCAGGACTCTTTGAGCTTGGGATCCCTGTTCTTGGTATCTGTTACGGCATGCAGCTTATGGCGCACCTTCTGGGCGGGCGTGTCGAAAAGAACGATCACAGGGAATTCGGGCCCGCAAGGCTTACCATAGAAGAACATGGCGAGATATTCCAGGGACTGGCCCAGGCCCCTGCCACACACAAGGTCTAGATGAGCCACGGAGACAGGGTCGAGGCCATGCCAGATGGCTTTGTCAGCATCGCAGGGAGCGAGTCCTCCCCGGTCGCCGCGATGCGGCACGAAAAACTTCCTATATTCGGCGTCCAGTTTCACCCGGAGGTGGTCCACTCCGAGATAGGCGAGGACGTCATCCGCAACTTCCTCTTTCGGGTCTGCGGCTGCAAACCTATCTGGGATATGGGGTCCTTTGTGGCCGTCACGGTCGAGGAGATCAGGGCGAGGGTTGGCAGGGAAGAGGTTATCTGCGCACTCTCAGGCGGGGTGGATTCCACTGTCACGGCCCTCATCGTCAACAGGGCCATAGGAGAAAAACTGACCAGCATATTTGTAAACAACGGACTTTTAAGAAAGGGCGAGGCGGAAGCGGTTCTTGCCTTTCTAAAAGACCTGGGGCTTAAGGTCCATTATGTGGATGCGGAAAAGAGGTTTCTCGAAGGGCTTAAAGGTGTTACAGAGCCTGAAAAGAAACGGAAGATCATAGGTGAGGAGTTTATCCGCATATTTGAAGAAGAGGCGGGCCGCATCGGCCATGTGAGGTTCCTGGCCCAGGGGACCCTGTATCCTGACGTAATAGAGAGTGTGTCGTTTAAAGGGCCGTCCGCGGTAATCAAGAGCCATCACAACGTGGGCGGGCTACCTGAGGTGATGAGGCTAGAGTTGATTGAACCGCTGAGAGAACTCTTTAAGGATGAGGTGAGAAAGGTGGCTCATGAACTCAAGATGCCGGATGAGCTCATATATAGACACCCGTTTCCCGGCCCCGGCCTTGCGATAAGGATACTCGGGGATGTTACTGAAGAGCGGCTTTCGATCCTCCGTGAAGCGGACGCGATAGTCATGGAGGAGATAAAGACCTCAGGTTGGTACCGCAAGGTCTGGCAGGCATTCGCGGTACTTCTTCCTATCAGGACGGTAGGCGTGATGGGGGATGAGCGGACATATGAACACGTGGTCGCAATAAGGGCGGTTGACAGCCTAGACGCCATGACTGCGGATTGGACCCGGCTCCCCTATAATGTCCTTGCGCGTCTTTCAAACCGGATCATAAACGAGGTGCGCGGGGTGAACAGGGTCTGCTTCGATATAAGTTCCAAGCCCCCGGCGACCATAGAGTGGGAGTGATTAGCCTAAGGGCGTCTCTCACGATGCGATCCATAATTTAATCTATTCGGGATGCCCTATTCACTGCATCGAGAAGCTCTTTTATGCCGAATGGTTTTTGCAGGAAGACGGCCTCTTGGTCGGGGCCATCGGCAGTGTCTTGTGCATAGCCTGACATATAGATCGCCTTAAGGCAGGGATATAGCCCTTTAAGCCTCTTAAAGACCTCCTTTCCGTTCATGCCGGGCATCATTAGATCGGTGATCAGCAGCTCGAGCGCCGGTCTGTCCTGTTCCGCCGCCTTCAGGAGTTGTTCCGGCTTCGTGAAGGTCAAGACCTTGTGACCCTCTGTCTTCAGTACCGATGAAATGAGGTCGCAAATCATCTCATCATCGTCCACCACTGCTATATAAAGTTCTTTTTGCGGTTTGGTTGGCTGGTCAAGATCCCATCCTTGGAGCGATCCTGTTTCTTCGATCTCCGTCTTTGGTGCTGTGGGGAAGTAGATCTTAAAAGTTGAGCCCTTGTCTGGTTCGCTGAAGACCTCTATTCTACCCCCTAGGCGGCTGACGATGCCGTAGACCATAGACAGACCGAGACCAGTGCCTTTGTCCAGAGGTTTGGTGGTAAAAAATGGCTCGAATATCTTATGCTTGATCTCATCTGTCATGCCGCAGCCCGTATCGGCAACAGACAGCAATACATATTCGTCTATCTGTCCGTTAAAGCCCTTGTTGGCCTTGGCGGTCTCTATAGTGATGGTCCCACCATCCGGCATGGCGTCTCTAGCATTTATGACCAGATTCATTATCACCTGTTCTATGTGTGAGTCGTCGGCCATGATACGCGGCAGATCGACGCAGAGATTCAGTTTTACTTCTATGTTTTCACCCAGCGATTTAAAGAGCGAGCCCTTGAGATCGCTCAACAGGCTGTTGAGATCAATGGGCTTTTGGGTGAAGGGTTGTTTTTTCGCGAAGGCGAGTATCTGTCTGACTGTTTTAGCCGCCCGCTCGGCGCCCCTTTTGATCTCGGCTATGTATTGATGCATTACATCGCCAGGCCTTACAAGCCTTGCGGCCATCTCCGAATAGCCGAGTACGGGCATAAGGAAATTGTTGAGATCGTGCGCGATGCCGCCCGCCAGCCTCCCAATTGCCTCCAGCTTTTGGGACTGTCGAAGCTGTTTTTCCATCTCCTCCTTTTCCATCTCCAAGGCCTTTTCTCTGGTCACATTCCTGCCGGCGCCTACCGTCCCTATAATCTTTCCATTTTCATCGAAAAAAGGCGCCTTGTATACATCCAGGAACAGGAATTTGCCCCTTACGTTTCCATATTCGTCGAAGTGCTGTTTGCGTTTGTTTCGCATAACCACTTCATCGGAATTTTGGCATATCTCGCCGAATGTATGCCAGTCTGGCCGGTCAGGCCTCTGGGCGCGGGATCTCTCGGCGAAAAACACATCATCCTTCCCGATAGGTTCATCAGGGTCGTTTGCACCCAGGAAGTCGCAGGTCGCCTTGTTTGCAAAGATATAGCGTTTTTGCATGTCTTTTGCCCAGATCATATCAGGGATGTTGTCTATTGTGAGTCGAAAGAAACGGTATGCCTCGGTTATCTCCCGTTCCTTTTCCTCAAGTTTGTGTAGGAGTTCATAGTGCTGCGTCACATCCTCATGGATGCCCATGATCTTTAGGGCCCTTCCGTCACTGTCTCTTCCCATGGCCTTTCCGCGGGAGTGTATCCATATCCATCGGCCGTTTTTGGCCCTTATGCGATATACTGCGTCATATACCTCCGTCCGCCCTGTAATGTGACCTTCCAGGGTGTCAAGGGTCTTTTTCTTGTCTTCCGGATGGAGTAATTCCGTCCAAAAGTCGAGGGATGGCCTTACCTCTTCGGGCAGAAAGCCCTTCATCTTGGCCCACATGCTGTCAACCACATACCTTCGCGAAGACACGTCGAGTTCCCAAGTGCCCAGATTTGCCGCTTCAAGGACGAATTTGAGCCTTTGGTTGCCTCTCTCGATCTCGGCCTCTTTGTTTATCATATCAGTCACGTCTATGATGTAACCGATGTAGTTGATGATACGATCCGATTCGTCCCGAACAATGGTGGTGAAATCCAGTATATGGATGATCCCTCCTTCCCTTGTGATGAGCCTGTAGGGATTTTGTCTAAAGTGGTTGGCTCCAGAGGCTGAACAGCGTGCCGTCTCGATCTTGACCCTCTCCAGGTCTTCGGGATGGATGATCTGGGTATAGCGGATCAGGCCCTTTTCAAACTCTTCTATGGAATAACCAAGGACATCTTTGACGTTTCCTGTTGCAAATACTACGGGCCAGCCCTCTTCATTTTTTCTGTCTAGTATGACGACAGGCCCTTGCAAAAAGGCGGAGCAGTACTTTTGGGGGTTTTCCATATCGTTTACCTTATTACCCGAGGGTGTTTTTTGATCAGGTTTAAAATAAATTAAAAGATCTCGATGTCAAATGGACTTTATGAAAAATGTTTTCGCCATGTCTTATCAAGATCGCCCGGCAGGCCAGTGTCCATTTACCGATTTGATGCGTTTCGCCATGGGTTGTCTATGACCCGCTGGCCCATAACTTGACATATATAGGGGCATATATTAAAAATTATTCCTTAATTCTAACTTAAGGATGTAACCTCTTATAGGAGCGATGATATGGAACATGTAACTACCACGGGTGCTTCAACAGGGACGATGATGTTCAAGGGCATCCTTTGTGAGGAGATAATAGATAAATGCAAGGGATGCGCAAGGATAATGTCCTGGGAGGGCAAGGAATATTGCTCGGTTTATTCGCAGCCTGCCATGAAATGGCGGAAGGGCATCTGTAATTTTGCTACCCATGTAAAGGTGGAGGTGGCAAAGGACGAATCCGGCAAGAAGATAAACCCGCTGAAGGCTGCAAAACGTGCAGCAAGAGGCCGTTAATCTTTCTCAATCCATCCGGCGGTCTGGCGTAAGGCCGGGCTGCAGGAAATTGTTTGATGTTTAAACCCATTTTACATCAGGAGGGCGTTTCGTTTCAGGGCTTGAGTGCTGAAAGCGCCCTTTCCAGTCTGTCCATGCCCTCTTTCAGGGTTGCAATGTCGGCCGCGTAAGAAAATCGTACAAACCGGTCGTCCCCAAAGGCGATACCTGGAACGACTGCAAGTCTTGCCATATCTAGGAGGTAGTCGGCAAGGTCGAGCGATCCCTCTATAGTCTTTCCAGAGGTCCGTGTGCCATAGTAAGGCGATAGATCCGGGAAGACATAAAACGCACCGCTGGGCTCCACACAGCTTACCCCTGGTATGGCGTTCAATCTCTCCATGACGAGATCCCTGCGCTCTTTAAAGGCGGCACACATCTTTTTTACGCAGTCTTGAGGGCCTGTAAGGGCAGCCAGCGCTGCCTTTTGGGCAATTGAATTGGGGTTGGAGGTGCTCTGGCTTTGTATCTTGGTTGCGGCCTTTACAACGGCCTCCGGTCCCGCAAGATAACCTATACGCCAGCCCGTCATGGCATAGGTCTTGGAGACGCCGTTTACGATCAAGGTATTCGTCTTTGCCTCTGGTACAAGGGACGCCACATTTTCGGGTCCTTTGCCGTCGAAACGTATGGCATCATATATGTCATCGGTAATGATCATGAAGTTCCGTTCCATAGCGAGTTCGGCTATGGCCTTCAATTCGTCGCTTCCATACACAGCGCCGGTCGGATTTGAGGGGCTGTTTAAGATGATGGCCTTTGTGCGGTTCGTGATCATCGTCCCGATCGCGCCGATGTCAAGCGCAAAACCCCTTTGAGGGTCTGTGGGCAGGTATTTTACTACACCACCCGCCAGCTCCACTATGGCCGGATATGAGACCCAATAGGGTACTGGCAATATGACCTCATCCCCCGGGTCAAGAATGGCCTGGGCGATGTTGTATAAGACCTGCTTGCCGCCAGTTGAGACCATCACCTCTTCAGGGCGGTAAGCAAGTCCGTAATCCCTTTGAAATTTCTGTATGATGGCCTGTTTCAGCTCCATGATGCCGCCAACTGCCGTGTATCTGGTAAAGCCGTCTTTTATGGCCTTTATTGCCACCTCTTTTATATGTTCAGGCGTGTCGAAATCGGGTTCGCCGACCGAGAGATTTATGATGTCGGCCCCTTCGGCCTTTAACGCCTTTGCCTTTGCATCTATGGCAAGGGTAGGCGATGGCTTCAGGTTTCTGACGCGTTCGGCAAGGGGAGGGGTAAAAATCATTATCATCTCCTTTAAGTAGTCATTTCGGCCGCTGTCGTTTCAGTTTGCAATCCTCGGCGACCTCAATAAGTCACCTCTTCCAGATAAAGGCCCTGGGGCGGCGCGGTCGGTCCGGCCATGGACCTGTCTTTGGATGAGATGATCCTTTTCATTTCATCTGGCCTGATCTTGCCTGTCCCTATCATGACCAAGACGCCGACGATATTTCTTACCATATAACGGAGGAAGCCGCTTGCGGCAATAGTGAAGATATAATGAATGCCGCCGGCAGGCGGAAATTCAATGGATATCTGTTTGAAATCAACGGAGAATATCCTGCGGATCGATGTCTTCGCTGAGCAGCCGCTCGCCTTGAATGCAGAAAAATCGTGCTCACCGGTAAGGAAGGCCAAGGCCTGCCTGACAGCGTCTGCATCAATCGGCTGGTTTATCACCCACGCCCGACCTTCCCAAAGGGGAAGCCTGACTGGCGATGAGACAATGTGATATGAATAACGCTTGCAGACCGCATCTTTTAATGCATGGAAGTCATCGTCTATCTCTTCGGCCGCGATGACGGCAATATCATCGGGGAGCATGCTGTTTATGCCCTTTTGGATACCGCTTAGAGGGATATTGCTCATGGTGTGAAAATTCGCCGTCTGTGCCGCCGCATGCACCCCGGCATCCGTGCGGCCTGAGCCGATAAGCCTTATCATCTCGCCGGTCATCCTCTTGAGTACATCCTCGAGAAGCCCTTGGATGGTGGGGTTGTCTTTTTGTTTCTGCCAGCCGTGATAGCGTGATCCATCATATTGAATGGTAAGCTTGATGTTCCTCATGACAGGCAAGAAAGGTTTTTGGTGTCTTCAGGGAAATAGGGGGGCCGCATCAAGGCCTGCGGCTTCAGGGATCCCGTGCATGATATTCATGTTCTGGATTGCCTGGCCAGATGCCCCTTTTACAAGGTTGTCTATGGCGGATATGATGATAAGTCTGTTTGTCCGGCCCTCGATCTTGAGCCCTATGTCGCAGAAATTACTGCCTCTTACGGAAGAGACGTCCGGGAAGAGGCCTTGAGGCAGTATACGGACAAATGGTCTGTCTTGATAAAATACCCTCAGGGCCTCAATCAACTCCGATGTAGAGGCGGCCTTGGCTGGTTTTGCATATATCGTCGTCAGGATTCCCCTTGACATTGGTACAAGGTGCGGGGTGAAGTTTACGACGACATCCGTCCCGGCCGCCAGAGAGAGCTCTTGTTCGATTTCGGGGGTATGGCGATGCTCCCCGATCTTGTATGCCTTGAACGCCTCATTGACCTCGCAGAAAAGGGTACCGATCGATGGATTCCGTCCGGCCCCGCTGGCCCCTGACTTGGAGTCTATGACTATATCCTTGGGGTCTACAAGCCCGGCCCTTAGGAGCGGGATTAAGGGCAGAAGGGCGCTTGTGGGGTAGCAGCCAGGATTTGCGACGAGCCTAGCCGCAGTTATCTTCGCCCTGTAGATCTCCGTCAGTCCGTAGACCGCATGGGAAAGAAGATGCGGGGCGCTGTGCGGTTCATACCACGCCTCATATGTTTTTTGATCGCGGAGGCGGAAGTCAGCAGAAAGATCTATCACCCTTAGCCCAGCTTCAAGGAGTTCGGACACTATCGCCATAGCCGCTTTGTGCGGTACGGCGGTGAAGGCCACGTCTATATCTCCGGCCAGCGATCCGATATCTGGTTCTGAAAAGGCAAGGCCATCATAGAGGCCGTAGAGCGAAGGAAATACATCTGCCAGCAATTTGCCCGCAAATCTCCTGGAGGTGACGGCAACGACCCTGGCCTTAGGGTGGCCCCTTAGCAGGCGCAACAGCTCGATCCCAGTATATCCGGATCCGCCGATTATCGCAATTCGCAGCATCGTTCGTTAGGAATGGATTAAATTGAACAAAAAGGAAGGGGGCATTCCTTCCTTTTCAGGTTTGGGCATCCCTCTTATCAAAAAAGCGTCTTAACGCTTAGAGTACTGATAACGTTTTCTTGCCGCAGCCAAGCCGTATTTCTTGCGCTCTTTCAATCTTGAATCACGCGTCAGGAGCCCGGCCTTTTTGAGCGGCAACCTGTAGTCCGGGTTTATTTGTAGGAGGGCCTTGGCAATCCCGTGACGAATGGCCTCGACCTGGGCTGCGAGTCCGCCCCCGCCTACATTAACGGTTACATCAAATTTGTCATGAGTTTCAGTTATTGCAAACGGTTTTTCTGCTATCACTCTTGCCACATCAGACTTGAAATAATCATCAAATGTCTTGCCATTTACCGATATGTTTCCGCTCCCGATTTTTAACCATACCCTGGCGGTGGCGGTCTTTCTCTTTCCAGTGGCGTAATATTTATCTTGTGCCATCTTTAAAGTCTTCCTTTTTTTATTTCTCTATTTATTAAGGAGCTTGATCGCCTCAGGTGATTGGGCCTGATGAGGGTGTTCGTGGCCTTTGTATACCTTGAGCTTTTTAAGTTGGCTGTTTCCAAGTCTTGTCTTCGGCAGCATCCGCTTTACGGCGAGGCGTATGACCTCTTCTGGTTTTTTGTCGATCATCTGGCGAGCGGTGATCTCTTTGAGGCCGCCCATATATCCTGAGTGCCTGACATATATCTTTTTGTCCATTTTTTTGCCAGTGAGTTTGACCTTTGCGGCGTTTATAACAATGACAAAGTCGCCTGTGTCGAGATGTGGGGTAAATGTGGCTTTGTGTTTCCCCCTCAGCCGCATGGCTATCTGGGAGGCAAGACGTCCAAGGGGCTGGCCACCTGCATCGACTACATACCATTTTCGTTCAATCTCATCCACCTTTGGCAGGGGTGTTTTCATCTGCAATCTCCGGAAACTAGATCTTTAAGAATTCTTTAAGACTTAAAAACTAGAACAATACTACCTCTTCTTTAGTTTCAAAGAGTATCACGACTTCTAAAAGAAAAATGTGCAAATGTCAAGAGGTAGGGATGTAAGCTATACAAGCGCGGGCCTGAGGCATATTTGAACGTACATATCGAAATGTGGAGTACACCTCATTCCTCAGGATCTGCGTGCCTTACATTTGACGACAAATTTGTATTCAAAAAAATTCAAAATTGTAAATAAAATTTTAAATAGTTCATATCCGATTGTTTTTTAAGGCGATTTCTATATCAGGATCTCAGGCACATTTTTTGAATAATAAATAGTTTGAATAGACAAACATTATAAAAAGGAGGGGATGTTATGTGGAAATTCGAGTGGAAAAAGATGATGGCTGGTGTGTTCGGGCTATTTTTTCTCATGTGCGCGCTTGCCGCAGGCGCCGAAGAAGGCGGCCCTGCGGCCACGCAGGCCGGACAGTCAGGACAGGTTGAAGAGAGGCCCACGGTGAATTTAAGCGTGGCCCTTATGAGCCAGTATATATGGCGTGGACAGGAGCTGAGTCATGACTCCATGGTCATCGAGCCGTCCATGACGATAGGCTACAAGGGATTTACCTATAACATGTGGGGCAATATGGATACAGACCGGCACGCAGACAGCTCAAAACTAAATGGACAGAGACCGACACGACCATTTCGTATGGCGCCTCGGCTGGTCCGGTCAAGCTAAATGGCGGCTATATCTATTATGCCCTTGATTCCGTGGATGATTCCCAGGAGATATTCCTGAGCGCAGGGCTTGATACATTTCTTTCCCCGACTATTACAGTTTACAGGGAATTCGCCCACTATCCAAGCTGGTACATCACAGCGGCCATTTCCCATTCCATTCCTGTGTACCGCGAGATCACATTGAACCTTGGCGCCCAGGCAAGCTATCTCATATCTGAGGATGCTGGCGCCTACCCGAAGGTGGATTCACGATGCCGCCGGAACGGGATTTGCACTGATAAATACAATAACTTCCATGATGGCCTAGTTTCTGCGGCGCTTGATATACCTCTCGCCAAATATTTAACCGTTACCCCTAGCATTAATTGGTCCTTCCCACTCTCAGGCGATGCATCAAACGACATGAAGTGGAGGAGCCATAACCAAAAAGATGATAGCTTCGTCTATGGCGGCGTTTCGGCAAGCTTAAGTTTCTAAACAAATTCATTAAATCTGGAGAATATAAATGAAACGATTATCAGGTATATTAATTTTGGCGATTTTTTTGGTATGTGTGGCAGGTATATCCTCTGCCGATGAAGGCATTCAACAGCCCGGCCCTGCCCCATCCAGCCTGCCTGAACCATCGCAACTGGCTCAACCAGCAGCGGCATCTCCTGCCGCTCCCGTGGCCAAGGCCGATCCGTCTGGCGCCAGCATCGGCGGGGCATCGGATGTGATCGGTGCAAGTTCAGGCGCCCCGACTGCGGATGATCTCAAGACCCTTGGGCCGAAGGAGCCCCTTGCGGCAAAACTGGCGGACGTGACCGGGCACAACAGGATCGCGATAAATTTTGTCTGGACCCTGATCTGCGGCTTTCTGGTCATGTTCATGCAGGCAGGTTTTGCGATGGCCGAGACGGGCTTCACGCAGGCCAAAAATGCAGGGCACACCATGGCGATGAATTTCATGATTTACGTCATAGGGATGCTCGGCTACTGGTTATGCGGTTTTGCGCTCCAGATGGGTGGTGTGGGGGCGTTGCCACACTGGGCGGCGCAGGGACATTAAACGGCGAGTTTGTAGTCCATCTTTTTGGCAAAGACTTCGGACTATTCGGGACAAAGGGGTTTTTCCTCTCTGGAGATACCTATGACGCCGCTGTCTTTACTTTATTTCTTTTTCAGATGGTCTTTATGGATACGACAGCGACCATACCCACAGGCGCAATGGCCGAGCGGTGGACATTTAAATCGTTCGTTGTCTATGGTTTTTTTATCGCTATGTTTGTCTATCCGCTTTATGCCAACTGGGTGTGGGGCGGCGGCTGGCTGTCCCAACTTGGCAAAAATTTCGGCCTAGGCCATGGTACGCTCGACTTTGCCGGTTCATCGGTTGTCCATATGACAGGTGGTATGGCGGCGCTTGCAGGCGCAATCGTTCTGGGCCCCAGACTCGGCAAATTCAGGGCTGATGGAAGGCCGAACGCCATCCCTGGCCATCATATTCCGATGGCGATAGTCGGGTGTTTTATCCTCGCCTTCGGGTGGTTTGGATTCAATGCAGGCTCTTCGCTCGCAGGTGGAGACCTGAGAATCGGTGTAATAGCTGTAAATACCATGCTGGCGTCGGCGGCAGGGGCGTTTTCCTCAATGCTGTACATGTGGATATTCTATGGAAAGCCTGACATATCCATGTCGGCAAACGGGTTGCTTGCAGCACTGGTCGCGATTACAGCGCCCTGCGCCTTTGTAAATTCTGTTTCAGCGGTGATTATAGGGGCGATCGCAGGGGTGCTTCTCTGTATAAGCGTATTCTTTGTAGAACGTGTCATGAAGGTTGATGACCCGGTGGGGGCCATATCTGTACACGGGGTCAATGGCGCATGGGGACTTCTGTCCCTGGGTCTGTTCGCTGACGGCACCTATGGCGACGGGCTTAATGGCATAACCGGCGCTGTAAAAGGTCTTTTTTATGGGGATGCATTGCAGTTTGTCGCGCAGGTCGCGGGTGTTATCACAAATGCGGTGTTTGTATTCGTTATGATGTTTGTATTCTTTAAATTGCTTGACAAGATAATCCCCCTGAGGGTCTCTCGGGAGCTGGAGATTGAAGGTCTCGACCAGGCCGAGGTGGCTGTCAGGGCCTATCCTGACTTTGCGATCCGTGAAACCAACAGGTAATTGAGGAGACAGTCCATGAAAAAGGTAGAAGCGATAATAAAACCGTTCAAGCTTGATGAGGTCAAGGATGCCCTTAATGGCATAGGGATTCAGGGCATGACAGTGACCGAGGTCAAGGGTTTTGGCAGGCAAAAAGGCCACATGGAGCTTTACAGGGGGGCGGAATATGATATTTCCTTTTTCCCGAAGATAAAAATAGAGGTGGTTATTCCGGATAGTATGCTGGACAAGGTGCTCTCTGCGATTGAAAGGTCCGCAAAGACCGACCAGATCGGAGACGGCAAGATTTTTGTCTATTCACTTGATAATGTTATAAGGATACGTACAGGCGAGATCGGAGAGACGGCGATCTGACGGCTTAATCTCAATTTTTTGAGGGTGGGGGTGATCCCTGCCCTCAAAAATAAGGATACACATGATCAATTATATTCTTCTGGCCTGTTTTTCCATCATCCTTTTTTTGCCCCTCCTGGTCAAAAGGATCGAACACAATATCGAGCTTTTCCTCTTTGTCATGGCGGTCGCCGCTGTCACCTCTTCACATCTTGTTGGCCCTGAGCCTGCCTGGAGCCTTAAGCTCCTTGAGTTATCCCTTACGGAGCCCATAAAGATCTCTCTGGCGACGCTTGCCTTCGGTTTCCTTTTCAGGGTGTTTCAGGAGACCATTAAAAAAAGAATAGCATATCTCGAAGAGCGGATGGGCCCCAGGTTTTTTGCATTTATAACTATATTTTCTCTGGGGATGATATCGAGCGTCATCACCGCGATAATCGCCGCACTGATACTCTGTGAGATAGTAAGCGCACTGAACCTTGATAAAAAATACGAGACAATCTTTACAATCCTTGCCTGTTTCTCAATAGGCATGGGTGCGGTGCTTACCCCCATAGGAGAGCCGCTTTCCACAATAGCGATGGCAAAACTCCATGGCGGGGCGTATGACGTGGGGTTTTTGTTTCTTTTAAGACTTATCGGGGCATATATCATCCCAGGGATGCTTTTTATCGCCCTTCTCGGTGGGCTTCTTCGGGGTAAAGAGGTCGAACGGCCCGAGAGCCTGTCGGAGTTTTACGCAGAATCTTACAGGATTATCGCGTTAAGGGCGGCAAAGGTCTATCTCTTTGTCATGTCATTGATACTGCTGGGCGCTGGATTCAAACCCCTTATCGATGCCTATATCACCAAAATGCCGGGACGAGTGCTCTATTGGGTCAACATGTCTTCCGCCGTCCTTGATAACGCCACGCTTGCAGCCGCGGAACTAAGCCCTCATATGGACATCGGACAGATAAAAGGGGTCATGATGGGCCTGATAATATCAGGCGGTATGCTGATACCAGGCAATATCCCAAACATTATCTCCGCGTCAAAGCTTGGGATATCGAGCAGGGCATGGGCGGTTATAGGCGTCCCGATAGGCCTGTTCATGATGGGGGCCTATTATCTGGTCCTTTATTTTAGTTGATCAAGATTAAAAATTTACAATTTTGTATTTTATACAATACAAAATTGTAATTAATTTATATCTTTTGCTTTTTTATTTTTAAAAAACAGTTAATTAAACATCGGCATAGCGCTTGCATCATCATAACAACAACAAAAATAAGGAGGATTTTTTGTGAATTCAGGTGATACGGCGTTTATGTTGATTGCATCTGCCCTTGTCATGTTTATGACCCCGGGGCTTGCCATGTTTTATGGCGGGCTCGTACGTTCCAAAAACGTACTGGGGACCATCATGCAAAGTTTTATAAGCCTGGGGATAGTCTCTATTATATGGGTCCTTTACGGCTATTCGCTTGCGTTCGGCCCGGATGTATCCGGTCTTATAGGAAACTTTGACCTTGCGTTTCTAAACGGTGTGGGGCTTAAACCCGGGCCATATGCAGCAACCATCCCGGGTCTCCTCTACTGTGCATTCCAGCTCATGTTCGCGATCATCACCCCTGCGCTTATAACCGGGGCCTTTGCGGAGCGGATGAAGTTTTCAGCCTTTGTCGCCTTTACCATCCTTTGGACTACATTTGTATATCTGCCCGTGTGTCACTGGGTCTGGGGTTCGGGTGGATGGCTTAAGTCGATGGGCGTTTTGGATTTTGCAGGTGGGCTTGTGGTGCATTTGAGTTCAGGGGCCGCCGCCCTTGCCGCAACCATTGCAATAGGAAAACGCAGGGGCTATGGGACACAGGCGTTTATGCCCCACAACCTGCCCATGACGTTCATGGGAACCGGTCTTTTATGGTTTGGCTGGTTCGGTTTCAACGCAGGGAGCGCCTTTGCGGCAAACGGCGTGGCGGCATCCGCCTTTGTAGCGACACATCTTGCAGGGATGGCCGGTATGGCCATGTGGGTGGCGGTGGAATGGCGGCATCGCGGCAAGCCCACCACCCTGGGCGCGGCGTCAGGGGCCGTGGCGGGTCTTGCCACAGTGACGCCCGCAGCTGGTTTTGTCAGTCCTGGGTCCGCCGTGCTTATCGGCCTTGCCGCCGGTGTATGCTGTTATTTTGCCGTGGCGCTCAAGCCGAGGTTTGGTTTTATGATGACAGCCTTGATGTGGTCGGGATACACGGGCTTGGGGGCGTAATCGGCACCCTTTGCGTCGGGTTGTTTGCATCAAAGGCCGTAAATCCGGCCGGGGCGGACGGCCTGTTCGCCGGCAATGCCGGATTCCTTGCAATACAGATAGCCGCCATAGCCGTGGTTGCATTTTATGCCTTTACAGTGAGCCTGATATTGTTTAAGGCTATAGACGGTATTATGGGTCTAAGATTGGCCGATTCTGCCGAGATAGAGGGGCTCGACCTGAGCGAGCACAGTGAGACGGCCTATAGCTAAAGATTTTCTATTAAGTTTAGATAATACAAAAAACCTAAGGAGCAGGAAAATGACCAGAGACGAGATAATGAAATTGGTGGAAGAGGAAAACGTTCATTTCTTCAGGTTGCAGTTCTGTGACATCTTCGGTTTTATGAAAAATGTCGCCATTCCCAGGAGCCAGATCGGAAAGGCCCTGGATGGGGACATCATGTTTGACGGCTCATCCATTGATGGTTTTGTCAGGATCCAGGAATCAGACATGTATCTCAAACCTGATTACGATACGTTTCGTATCCTGCCCTGGCGTACAAAGGACGGGGTGGCCGCCGCAAGGATCATCTGCGATGTATATAAATCTGACGGGACCCCGTTTGAAGGCTGCCCCCGTGTAAACTTGAAGAGGGTCATGGAAGGCGCCAAGAAGGCGGGCTACACGCTTAATGTCGGGACGGAACTGGAGTTTTTCTTCTTTAATCTGGACGATTGTGGCAACCCGACCATAGAGACCCAGGATGTGGCGAACTACTTCAGCGTTGATCCCGAGGACTATGGCAGCGACTGCCGCAGGGAGATCATACATACCCTTGAAAGCATGGGTTTTGAGATAGAGGCCTCTCACCACGAGGTGGCTGAGGGTCAGCATGAGATAAACTTCAAATATGCGGACGCCCTGACCTGTGCGGACAATACCGTGACCTTCAAATGGGTCGTAAAGAACATCGCGAGAAGACATGGGCTTCATGCCACCTTCATGCCGAAGCCTGTATTCGGCATAAACGGATCTGGTATGCACACCAATCAGTCGTTGTTCAATCTGGATGGGACCAATGCCTTTTTTGACCCGAAGGCGCCGCTTCAATTGAGCGAGACGGCCAGGCATTACATCGCGGGCCTCATGAAGAACGCAAGGGGTTTTGCAGCCATCACAAATCCGCTTGTGAATTCATACAAGAGGCTTGTCCCTGGTTATGAGGCGCCGGTCTATGTGGCGTGGTCAGCGGCCAACAGGAGCGCCCTTATCCGGATTCCGGCTGCCCGCGGCCTTTCCACAAGGTGCGAGCTCAGGTGTCCTGATCCGACCTGCAACCCGTATCTCGCCTTTGCCATGATGCTCAATTCCGGACTTGACGGCGTTAAAAACAAGCTCACACCGCCTGATTCCGTCGATGTAAACATCTTCAAGATGACCGATCAAGAGAAAGAGGCCGCAAAGATCGTGAGCATGCCGAGCTCGCTCAAAGAGGCGTTGGAGGAGCTTAAGGCCAATCCCATCGCCAAGGCAACGTTAGGCGACCACATCTATGAAAAATACATAGAGGCCAAGGAAAAAGAGTGGGATAGCTTCAGGATAGCCGTCACGGATTGGGAGCATAAAAATTATCTGAGCATCTACTAAAAATCTTGCCGTTTGGCTGCCTCGTTGCCGTCATCATCGGACGCCTTCTCGGGATCCGGCATGGGAAACACATAAAGTCTTCGGAATGACAACCTCCGCGAGGCAGTCAAGAGATACGGTTGGGCCAACGTTAACAATAAATGGCGCGGATGACCGCGCCATTTATTGTTAATTTCATTGAGCCATCTATCTCCTGAAGTCATGGGGCATAGCCATCTATCTCGCCTTTTGTAGTTTTGCCCATCGGGCAGGCAAACTCCTTCGCTACAAATTCCATCTCATCTTCTTTAGTCTCCACCTTGCCATCCAGCCTTGCCATCAGCAACCTATTTAAGATCTCCTTGAACGCCGGGCCCGGGACAAGGCCCATTGCCTTGAGGTCGTCCCCCTTAAGTATCGGGGTTTTATCCATGAGCGAGGTTATAAAGTGCGAGATGTATTCTTTTATAGCATCATCTTTGGCCCTCGCCATCATGTAGATCAGGTGTTCAAGATCCAGCGGCTTTAAGATCGAATAGATAAGGCTCGGCCTCGGCTCGGATATCTCAGCGAGGCGCCATGCCGCGTTTCTCACAGCTGCAAATCCGTTGGTAAGGAGCGCCCTTTCCCGGCCGGCAAGCCCGAGCCTGTCTGCGACCTGTGCAACCTCCTCCAGTTTAAGACCTTCACACAAAGAAAGCATATAGACAATCCATTTCCTCGGTTTTTCGGGTTTAAACAAGAGGTCATACCATGCCAGGACCTCGTAAAGCCTAACAAGTAGGCCAAGGATGGGCCCCGTCAGTCTGAGGCCAGGGTGTATGACGCCTAGGAGCCCTAACTCCTGGGCCCTTTGCAGCGCCGGTCTAGGGTCAGCCTCATTTAGGATGAGCTTGAGCTCGTTTGAGATGCGCTTGCCGGACAGTTCTTTAAAGATATTCAGGCGGACGGCGTTTTCGATAAGTTTCAGCGTATGCCTTCCTATTTTGAATCCATACCGCTGTTCAAATCTTATGGCCCTAAAGACCCTTGTAGGGTCTTCTACGAGGCTCAGGCTGTGCAGGACCCTTATGGTCTTTTCTTTCAGGTCCCTCTGTCCCCCGAAGAAGTCTATGAGCATGCCGAATTCCTTTGGGTTCAACTTTATCGCCATGGCATTTATCGTAAAATCACGCCGATAGAGGTCGAGTTTTATTGAAGACAGCTCTACGGTCGGCAGGGCGGCCGGGTATTCGTAGTATTCCCAGCGGGCAGTCGCCACATCTACCTTGAAGCCGTCCGGGAATATGATCACTGCGGTCTGAAACTTTTCGTGGGCCCGTACCCTTGCCGAAAATCGTTCTGCAAGGCGTTTGGCGAATGCTATGCCGTTTCCTTCCACCACGAGATCTACATCCGTATTTGGGAGGCGCAGGAGCAGATCTCTTACAAAGCCGCCTGCAACATAGACCTGGAAGCCCTCCCTTTCAGCCGTCTCCCCGGCGGCCATGAGGATGTCCAGTATATTTTTGCTGCATTCGCCGTGTAGAAGCGATGAGACGTTTCTGTCCTGCCATCTCTCTTCGATGAGCGGTTCAGGCCTTCGAGAGGGATCACCGCTCAATATCTGCAGGAGATCCGTCCTGGTTATCACGCCCGTTATCTTTTTATCCTGAACCACGGGTAGAAATCTTTGGCGTTTTTCTACTATCAGCTCTTTGACACGGCCGAGGGTTTCATTGGGACCTATCGTCTCGAAGTCGGTGGTCATGTATTCCTTGGCTGGTTGGGCTGCAAGACCGTGATAAATGGCCTTTTCGACCGTCCTTCGCGAGATGAGGCCCAGCACTTTGTCCTCTTGAACTACAGGAACCACGCTTATGCCATAGCGTGTAAGGGTGTCGTGGATGTCATAGATAGGCGTCTCGGGCGTTACAGAAAGCGCCGGACAGGACATTATGTCCCTTACCAATGGCTCAGCGCCGAGCTGTCTGTATATCTCCGAGATAAGCCGTTCCTCTGTCTCTGTTAGTGTCGCGCCTTTGACTGAGGCGGATGCGGCCATCGGGTGCCCGCCGCCTCGGAGCGGCTTCAATATCTCGCCTACATTGACCTTTGGGTCGCGGCTCCTGCCGACGATAAGGGCATGATCCTCCATGAGCGCCATCAGGAAGAGGACATTGAGGCCCTTCATGTCCATAAGTTCATGCGCAAGGACAGATAGGTCTTCAATATATCGCGGCGCAGTCGCCTTTGCGATGGTTATCGGGATGCCGGCTATTGTGTAGTTGACGGCGGTGGTCAATAGTTCATCCATCAAGGCTATATGTTCCGGGGTGAGCTTGTGGGCCAAGGTCTCTCTGACCACGTTCAGATCGGCGCCCATTTCAAGGAGCCAGGAGGCGGCTTTCAGGTCGTCTTGTGTGGTGGATTGGAAGGTGAAAGACCCTGTGTCTTCATAGATACCAAGTGCCAGGAATGTGGCCTCGCAAGGTGTGATCCTGATCCTGTGCCTCCTGAGAAGCGTGGCCATTAAGGTGGTGTTCGCCCCAACAGGCTTAAAATACGTCTTATCCGCCGCTATGTCGTCCCTGGAGTGTGGATGATGGTCATAGGTGTGTATCGTTACATCGGATCTGTCCAAGAGGTTTGAAAATACGCCGATTCTGGCCCTCTGCCGTGTGTCCACCACGACAAGGAGCTCTATTTTATTGAGATCTATGTCTTTCAAGGCGGTTGTGTCAGGAAAGCATCCGCCTGATTTGAGCAAAACCTCCCTGAGTCCCCGTTCCTGTGAACCGGGGAACACGATTCTGGCCCCTGGATAGAGCTTGCTTGCGGCCAGACAGGATGCCGCGGCGTCAAAATCAGCGTTGATATGGGTGGTGATGACCGTGGTCACATGTCTATGGACCGATTCGCAACAGGGGGCATGTGGGTTTGGGCTGCAGCGGCCGGCTCGCGTGATGATGGAGACGGGTTGGCGTTTTCTTGCAAGCCCGTCTCCAGGCCAGCCGGCATCCGGTTAGGATTTGATCTTGAATGGATTTATTGTAAGGACAGGGCAGGCTGCATATTTGACCACGCCCTCGGCTACACTCCCAAATACAGCCTTTTCGAGGCCCTTTCTCCCATGGGTCCCCATGATAATCAGGTCCACCCCTTTTTCGACCGCAAATTTATTGATCTCTTCGATTATATCACCCATCAGTATCATGTAATCGATGTCTTTGTAATCTTGTAAGTTTTCGGTCATGAAGTGCTCCATAGCCGCCCGCGACCCCTCCATGACCTCCTTTTCAAAGGAACTCCACCATGCAGATCCGAGCTCGAAGCCGCTGAATTCATCAGGGCCCCTGACTACATGAATAAGGGTGATGTGTGCGGCGAATGCCCTTGCAAAGTGTTTTACATAAGGCAAGACCTTTTTTGAATTCTCCGTAAAGTCAACCGGGAAAAGTATCTTCTTGACCTCTACCATCGGACGCCTCCTTAGTATTTTCTATAGATTCAGATCCTCTTTATTGTTTTTACAGGTATACCGGCGGTCATGTCAAGCTTGTTATTCTCCAATGGGATGTTGAAGAGGACGGGCGAGATCCGCGGAAATAGCGTCTGTGGTCTTTTATGCGCGGATATTTCAACCGCAAAAATTTGCCTAAAAACTACATTGCCAGCACTTTATGCTTCCACAGGAGCTTTGGCGACAAAAAAGACAGTTTTTTTTACATTGCCCATAATTGTCATAATAGTTGGGGCCGCAATCGCTACAGCTAGTGGGCCCCCCACCACCACCGGAAGGATTGATTGTAATTGACAGTGTCGTTGTAGCATATCTATATTGGTTGGCTGTCGGCTGGACACATGGGATATGCTGTTGCCCATCGTCGCTGTCGCAGGCCTGGACCGTTACTGGATAGCTGCCTGGTTGTGTCGGCGTGCCTGAAATAACGCCGGTTTTCTGGTCCAGTCTCAAACCCGCCGGCAATACCGGACAAGTCCATGTAAATGGAGGTGTTCCATTCGCAGCCGTCAGTGTTACGTTTTGATATGGTTGGTTCACAGTCCCCATGGGGAGAGACCAGGTTGTAATAGTGAAGGGCTGGCATATCTGCCCCCTGATTGTGTCGATATCTGCATACATGACTATGTCGTCGTAGTCACCTCCGGCGGGGCACGCAGGCACGGACGGGAATCCTGGATATGAAACCGCCCCTGAATCGCCCTGTTGGTATATGTAAAACGGCGATGCTGCGCCCGTTTGGTTACACCTGTTTTCACCGTTGGCAATCAGGATGAAGGCCACCTTGTCTTTTGTGATCGCCGTGCCATTGGAGGCGTCGTTGACCGTGAGATATGTGCCGGTGGACGTGCAGAGGTCTGTACCTGTCCATATATAGTAATTCAAGGGGTTGCCGTAACTGTCGGAGGTCTTGACCCCGAGCTGGGTGAATTGTGTTGTAGTGGGCAGCCTCTTGTTCTGCGCCGCATAGCCCATGACGGCCTCGTAGGCGGTCTTGACCGTCTCCCTGGTCTCCATGAGCTTCGCCCTCTTGGTGAGCGGTCCTATCATGCTTGACCCTATACCTATGAGCAGCCCTATGATCACAAGGACGACGGCCATCTCGATAAGTGTAAAGCCCCTGCAAAGACTGCCGCGATTAATGGTCAATGACATCGCAACCCCCGAGCCTTTAGGCCTTTTTGTTTTTTATCGGCATTCCGCTTGGTTAACTTTAGTTAACATCCCTTCTTATGCCTGCATCTGCCCGATGAGTTCCATGAGCACAGCAGCGTTGTTGTGTTTCGTGTCTTTTGCTGCAAATATAAGGGTTATTCCCTCTTTATTCGCATCCATCCTAAGCCTTTTGAGCACATCCCGTTTCTGCTTGAGTTCCTCGATATATCTCTCTTTAAATTCAGCCCATCTGGAGGGGTCATGGGAAAACCATTTTCTCAGTTCATTGCTGGGAGCGATGTCTTTCAGCCACTCGTCAATCGCTGCACTGTATTTTTTTATGCCGCGCGGCCATAGCCTGTCTACAAGGATCCTCTTGCCGTCATCCGCTGAGACAGGGTCGTACACCCTCTTAATCTTTATCTTCATTTAAGCCTCCTTGTTTTCCCCGGTCGGCCGCGTGTGTCAGGCGGAGAAATTGAAACTTGCGCCTTGCAAGCACCAACAATTATAGTTTAATCTTAAAAAAAATAAAAATAAAGGCAAGCAATGGCAGGACATATCGAAATTACGCCTGTTTCATCGTCTTTTTCGTCAGAGGTCAGGGTGCCGGGCTCGAAGAGCATCACGCAGCGGGCCCTCATAGCCGCCGCCTTGGCCAAGGGCCGCAGCAGGCTTGCTGATCCGCTTGACAGCGAAGACACGCGGCTTTTGAGAGAGGCCTTGAGGGCGCTCGGGGTAAGGATAAAAGAGGTTGGAGAGGTCTGGGTTGTAGACGGGACCGGCGGAGAGGTTGTGCCTTGCGCCAATGAACTCTATCTCGGCAACAATGGAACTGGCATACGTTTTTTGGCCTCGTTCGCGGCGCTTGGTAAGGGCGTCTACAGGCTTACTGGCTCAAGGCGCATGGAAGAACGCCCGATAGGACCCCTGCTCGACGCCCTGAACGTCTGGGGCGCTGAGGCGCGGAGCATAAACGGCACAGGTTGTCCGCCGGTGGAGATAAGGGCGAAAGGCCTAGAAGGCGGTGCAGTCAGGCTCTCTGCCGCCAAGAGCAGTCAGTTTCTCTCATCCCTGCTGCTGATCGGACCGTATGCTCGGACGCCGGCCGTAATCGAGCTTGCAGGCCCTTTGGTCTCAAGGCCGTATGTGGACATGACCATTGCCGTGATGTCCTCATTCGGCGTGGATGTCTTGGAGACGGATGGGCGTTTTTTAATCCCGCAAGGGGGTTATCGCGCAGCTGATTATCAGGTCGAAGGGGACGCGTCGAGTGCATCCTATTTTTGGGCTGCAGCGGCCGTTACGGGCGGGCGGGTAAGGGTCTTGAATATCCATGAGCATTCATTGCAGGGGGACGCCTGGTTTGCAGACGTCCTTGGCAGGATGGGCTGCAGGGTGGAGAAGGGCTCTAATGGTGTGACTGTCGAGGGTCCGGCTGACGGCGCGCTGCTGCCGGTTGAGATAGACATGGTGAAGATGCCCGACGTGGTGCCGACCCTTGCTGTCACCGCGGCGTTTGCAAAGGGTGTGACGCACATAAAAAATGTGGCCCACCTGCGCATCAAGGAGACGGATAGGATAAGGGCCGTTGCAGCAGGGCTCGCCAGGCTCGGCGTCAGGGTTGAAGAGCTCCCGGACGGGCTCATCATACACGGAGGTGGATCCATGCACGGCGCAGGCATTGAGACCTATGACGACCATCGCATCGCCATGGCCTTTGCCGTCGCCGGGTTAAAGGTCAAGGGCGTTGTCATCGAGGACCCTGATTGTGTGGCCAAGTCGTTTCCATCCTTCTGGGAGCTTTGGAAGGACCTCTATTGAAAAATGGTGCAAAAGGTCTTTCTCATAGGTTATCGCGGGGTCGGCAAGAGCAGCGTCGGACATGCACTCTCTCGGGTCCTCGGCTGGGATTTTTGGGACCTTGATGAGCGGATCGTTGCTGAACAAGGGGTTTCGATCAAGGAGATAGTCAAGGGCCGTGGATGGAGATATTTCAGAGAGAGAGAACGGGATGCCCTTGCGGAGGCCGCGGATCAAGCCAGGAATCTTGTCGTGGCATGTGGCGGCGGTGCGGTGATGCATGATGCTGTATGGCCTTTGATCAAGGAAAATGCCGTAGTGGTTTGGCTCAAGGCCGGGATCGAGACGATCCTCAGGAGGCTTGAGGCCGACCCCGCGACAGAGGCATCAAGGCCGGCGCTGGCGGCAGGATGGTCGCTTGAGGACGAGATAAAAGAGACACTCTGCACAAGGACACCCCTTTATAGAAGGTGGGCAGACATCTCTATAGATACGGATGGCAGGTCTCCAGATGAGATAGCTAGAGAAATAATGAATAAAATTATAAGGGTTTAAGGCTATGGCTGGGAATACGTTTGGTGAGGTCTTCAGGATAATGACCTGGGGAGAGTCCCACGGCCCTGCGATCGGTGTGGTAGTGGACGGGTGTCCGCCTAGACTCCCCTTGACTGAGGCTGCGATACAGGAGGCGTTGGATAAGCGGCGGCCAGGAAAGGGTGGTGTAATTGAGAGCCCAAGGAAGGAAATGGACCGGGTAGAGATACTTTCCGGTGTCTTTGAAGGTCTTACCACAGGGACGCCTATCTCGCTTTTCATAAGAAATGAAGACGCAAGAAGTGCGGCTTATGATAAACTCAAAGACGTCTTCAGACCCGGTCATGGTGACTACACCTATTTCAAAAAATACGGCATAAGGGATCATCGTGGCGGCGGCAGGGCCTCAGGGAGGGAGACCGCGGCAAGGGTGGCTGCAGGGGCCGTTGCCCAGGCGGTATTGGATACAGCGGGAATAGAGGTGACGGCGTATACGGTATGTCTCGGTGGCGTGTGGGCCGAAAGGCGTGATCTCCGGGCGGCCGAGCAGAACCGGCTCTTCTGTCCTGACCATGAGGCCTCTGTCAGGATGGAAGAGCGAGTGGCGGATGCGCGTTCAAGAGGCGACTCGGTAGGCGGGATTGTGGAGGTGAGTGTGCGCAACTGCCCGTCTGGTTTGGGGGAACCGGTGTTTGATAAGCTCGATGCGGATCTTGCCAAGGCGCTTATGTCCATAGGGGCGGTAAAGGGTGTAGAGATAGGGTCTGGTTTTAGGGCTGCCTTAATGCTCGGTTCGGAGAACAACGATCAGATAGGCCCTGATGGGTTCTTGTCAAACAATTCCGGCGGTATACTTGCAGGCATCTCAAATGGAGACGAGATCGTATGTCGTGCGGCGGTAAAGCCGATACCTTCCATTTCAATGACCCAAAAGACCATAGACACAGGCGCAAGGCCAGTCGATATAATCATCGGCGGACGCCATGATGCATCGGCTATCCCAAGGATAGTGCCTGTATGCCAGGCCATGGTCAGGATCGTGCTTGCGGATCATCTCCTGCGGCTGAGGGCGATACGGGCATGAGCGGCGGTTGCGGGTCCAAGGTCTCTCCTTTGGTCGGTATCATAGGGGGCCATGGCCGTATGGGCAGGTGGTTTGAAAGGTTTTTCAAGGGGGCTGGCCTGACCGTTCTCCTCTCTGACCTGGACGGCGGTCTTGACCCTGAGGAGATTGCGAGACGCTGCGATGTTGTCGTGCTATCAGTGCCCATGACGACCTTTGACGATGTCGTAAGGCGGGTGGGGCCCATCCTGGGACCAGATGCCTTTTTGACCGACCTGTGTTCGCTCAAGGAGCGGCAAGTGGCCCTGATGCTTGAATATACTCAAGCGGAGACGGTTGGAACGCATCCGCTCTTTGGTCCATCCGAGGAGTCGATAGCCGGTAGAAGGGTCGCGCTCTGCCCAGGCAGGGGCAGGAGGTGGTTGGGTTGGTGGGAGGGGCTCTTGAGGGCCCATGGGGCATTGGTCCGCGTGGTCGACGCGGCGTTGCATGACAGGGCCATGGCCTGGGTCCAGGCCCTTAATCACCTTCTTGTCATGAGTCTTGGAATGGCGCTTATGGAAGATGGGATAGATCCTGGAGATATCCTGGACCTCTCAACTCCGAGTTTCGAGCAGCAGCTTAAGGTGCTGGCGAGACTTTCGCAGCAGGACCCCAGGCTTTACGCCCATATCCAGATGGCCAACCCATATTCGGCTGATGCGCTTGAGAGGTTTTTCAGAAAGGCGGAAGGGCTTCGCAGGATCATCGACAACAAGGACTGGGATGCCTTTACAAAGACCTTTGAAGAGTTGCAGGGATTGGGCTCAATCCTTTGCGGACGTATCCAAATTCAATAGTGAAGACATCTGGTTACATTAGGGAGGTCCAAGGAGAAGGCGTAATCATTAGCCTTCATGTACAACCAAGGGCATCGGTTACGTCTTTTGCCGGGGTATTCGGTGAAGCGCTAAAGCTCAAGGTCAAATCTCCGCCGGTTGACGGTGCGGCCAACGAGGAATGCCGGAGGTTTCTTGCCAGCCTGTTCAAAGTCGGAAGGAGCGATGTAAAGCTTAAGGCTGGCGCCGGGTCAAGGGACAAGATCTTTTTGATAAAAGGGATCAGTTTAGACGACGCCTTGACCCGCCTTGCCGGATAATCCTGTTTCTCAATTAAGCGTTAACTTTTGTCGGTTGCGGTGTAAGGTCGTCCAGCATGCCACATGCCCCCGGCACAGGTGGCTGGGCTGGCGTTCCTGCAAGGCGGACGGTCCTCGCCCCGGTCTTGTAGGGGCCATGCGGGCAAGGGATGCTGTCTGGCAGGCGGTTGTGCATGTAGCGTTCAATAGAGATAAAAAGACCATCCAGTCTGGCCGTTATGTCCCGGGGTCGGCGGACATCCGCCGGACGCTTTTAGGAGCAATTCGTCGAAGGAGACCCTGGGATACAGGCTCAGACCAATGATAGGCCCGCATTCCATGCCGTTAATAAGGCCGTCCCAGAGTCCGGAAAGCCTTAAGGCATCCTGTTTGAGCCGGTCGGCAACCCCTTCGGCCCCATCTCGCAGTCCTTCCGTCGTCTCTTTTGTCAGTAAAGAAACGGCCGCGGCCAGGTCTTCGAGTCCTTTTTTAATCTCGGGCCGTGCACTGACATCGATTGATGGATCAATTGGAAGCTTCAGGGCCAAGAGGTCTATGGCTGGTGTTCCGGTCAATGACTCATATGCCTTGTCCATGAGGTCCTTTACGTCTATGCCGATGCCTACAGGCGATACCCCTTCGAGGTTGGCCCTTGTCCAGAGCTCAGACCATGCTGCAAGGCGCTTTGAGGGTATTGAAACCGTCACCGTGGTTGCAAGGGGTCTTTGGGCCATCTTGTCAGGTCCGGTCCCTCGGCCGATGGCTGGTTCGCCGAGGAGTATGTCCTTGAGCACCATCTCCTTTGTCTTGAGCCTTACAAGTGACTCTTCCGCCTCATCTTCATTGCGGTCGTGGTTGTGGGCAAGCCTTAAAAGGATTTGGGCCTTAAGGAGCGGGTCCTTCCTGCTTTTTTTTAAGGAGGTTATGATCTCAGGTATGGATTCGCTGTCAAGGAGACCTCCAAGGTTTATGGCCTCAAGGTCTACATCTCTTGCCCAGCTTGTAATCGACCTTATGAACCCATTAAACCATTGGAGCCTGTCACCTAGCGGGCATGGCGAGATATAAGACAATTTCATGCTGCTCGGGTCCGACGAAGCGGAAAATGGCATACAGTCCTCGGCCGGGATGATTGCCGTGAGCCTGCTGAACATGCGTGAGAGATGTCCCTTTAGATTGAAGCCGAGATATGTCACCGGATATACGACACCATGCATTTGATTCATAGATGACCACCTTTTGAGGGTTCGATTTTATATAATGAAATAATAAAGTAGAGTTGAACAAAAGAACAGTCTTTTGAATACATCGGCTGACATCGGTATAGAAACCCTTTACTTTTTAATATTTTTCGGGTTATCCTTATAAGGAAACTAAGTTGGATTAGGGGGGCGCCAGAGCAATGGTTCATACAAAATCAATCGAAGTGGACCTTCCGTGTGGGGTGTTTTATAATCTGCAAAATATCCTGCTGGACATGAACGGTACCATAACCGTCGACGGTAAATGGATAGATGGCGTTGAAGGGAGATTGAAAGACATCTCCAAGCTCCTTAATGTCTATATCCTGTCCGCCGACACCAATCAGACCATGGAGGAGCTCACAAAAGACTTGGTCAATGATGGTATTGTAAAGGCGTACCGTCTTGAACCCGGCCGAGGGGATATCCAGAAACTCGAATTTTTAAGGGACCTCGGGCGGGAAAATACAGTGGCCATAGGAAACGGCTGTAACGACGTCCTAATGTTGAGGGATGCGGCGCTGGGGATCTGCGTAATAGGCCAGGAAGGGGCATCCGTAAGCGCAATCATGTCGAGCAAGATGGTGGTGTTGAATATCTGCGACGCCTTCGACTTGTTTTTAAAACCGAGCCGTCTTATAGCGACCCTTAGAAAATAGACCTCATCATGATACAATGACGCAACAGGAAAGTGCCTTGCTAACAAGCAGGGTTGCGGCCTCTGGGTGAGCATCCAAGATAGGTCCGGGTGACCTTCAAGACATCCTGGGGGTGCTGCCCTTGTCTATCCATCCCGATCTCCTCCTTGGCCGTGAGATGGCCTCCGATGCCGGCGTATTCAGGATCAGTGATGAGATTGCAATAGTCCAATCTGTGGATTTTTTTACGCCGATAGTCGACGATCCTTACGAATTCGGTCAGATCGCCGCCGCGAATTCGTTCAGCGATCTGTATGCCATGGGGGCTCGGCCCCTTACGGCCATGAATATAGTCTGCTTTCCGAGCAAGGAGGTTCCGAAGGAAGTCCTTAAAAAGATACTCCTCGGTGGTATCGACAAGATACATGAGGCAGGTGCGGTACTCCTGGGTGGGCACAGCGTGGAGGATCCTGAACCGAAATACGGGCTTGCCGTGACCGGGATCGTCCAGCCTGGGCATTTTATAACCAAGGCAGGGGCTAGGGCTGGAGACAGGCTGATTCTTACAAAGCCCCTTGGGACCGGCATCCTGGCGACTGTGCTTAAGGCCGGGCTGCTGCCGAACGATCTGTACAAAAAGTTGGTCGATATAATGAAGACCCTGAATCGTGAGGCCAGTGAGGCCATGATGGAGATAGGGGTCTCTGCGGCCACGGACATAACAGGCTTCGGTCTCGTCGGCCATGCCCTTGAGATGGCCGAGGCGAGCGGCGCCAGGCTTGTGATAGACGTCCACAAGGTACCCCATATACCGGAGGCAATCACATATCTCATGCAGGGCTTTGTCCCCGAAGGTGATTATGCCAACAGGAATTTCTGCGAGAAAAAGATAAAAATAGATGCAGGGGTGGAAGAAGGGCTTATTGAGCTCCTTTTTGACGCGCAGACATCAGGCGGTCTTTTGATAGCCGTGCCGGAGGAGAAGACGGAGGAGCTGATCGTCCGTCTCTCCGGCAAAAGGCTTGAGTGGTGCAGGGATATAGGCCGTGTTGAAGAAGGTCCGCCTGCTGTAGTCATCAGACCATAGATGGTTTTTGGTTGGCGACTTCTTGCGACGCTATCAATTTTTATTTTTCACGGCGTTATCAAGAATATCATTTCTGGTTGAGGGCCTTTAAGATGACCGGCTCGATTTCATCTTGTGTAACCATGCCGGTGTAGCTCTTCACGATCTTTTGCTCCCTATCGATTATAAACGTGGCAGGCAGGGCGTAGATGTCGCCGTAGTCCTTTAAGACCTTCGTATTTGCGATCAAAATAGGATAATTGACCTTCATGGCCTTGACAAAGGATGGCAGGACCTCTTGCCAGTCTTCATCAACAGAGATCCCTATGACATTGAATCCTTTTGACGCGTATTTGTTTTGAAGCGCTATAAAATCGGGCATCTCGGCCCTGCACGGCGGGCAGTATGTAGCCCAAAAGTTTAAGAGCACCACTTTTCCCTTGAAATCCGACAGGCTCACCTTTTTGTTTTCGAGGTTTAACAGGGTGAAATCAGGGGCCTTTACAGGGTTTGCCATACCCCGGCAGGCTGAAATATGCACAATTGCGACCAAGAAAAAAAATACTGTAAGTAACTTAATAGAGATCTTTTTCATCTTTTTCCTCTTCATTAAAAGATTCTAGTTTATCTACAAGCTCCACAAGGAGCTCGGTTTCTTTTTTTAGTATGGTTTCCCCTTTTTCCCTAGAGGCCTTGGCTGGATTGCCCCAGATCCCCCCTGGCCAGAAGGCCCTCTTGTTTCTAACCAGGATTGAATGTGGGAATATTGGATATTCTTCAGGGCTTGTCCCTTTTATCTGCCATGGGCGCAGGAACTCCATTAGCGAGGTCTCGACCTCGCCTGCATGAGAGTCATTTTTTGTCTCGACCAGGCCGTCTGCAATCATGGCGACCAGGTCAAGCACAGTGAGCACTGCCACCTTAGCCTCTTTGAGGCGCCCGAGTATCTCCTCGCCTGCATCGAGCAGCGCGGCCATATGGGTTTTGCCAGCATGGCCTGATATAAGGACGAAATTCCTGAGCCCGTGTTGGTAAAGCGATGTCACGATCTCTATGGTTAAGATTTTAACCGTTGCACCCGAAATAGTGACGGTTCCAGGGTGTCTACCAGTGCTTTTACATAGGCCATACCAGATCGGCGGGGCTACAAAAATAGGCCGCACCTTACATGCCTCTTTTGCAAGTTCATAGACATGGGCAGTATCGGTGCCAAGGGGCAGATGGGCCCCGTGTTCCTCAACAGAGCCAAAGGGCACGATGACCGTCCTGGTCTTTGAGAGCCCTTGGACAAAGGCTGGCATGGTGATCTCCTCAAGAAGCATGGCGTCAAGTGTAATTCCGTATAAAAGACTTGTCAATCAAAGGATTTTATGGCCCAGCGGGTCCCTTCCGGCGTATCTTTGAGCATAATGCCCTTTGCCTCAAGCCCCTTTCTGATCCTGTCCGCAGCAGCCCAGTCTTTTTTAGCCCTGGCAGCAGTCCTTTCTTCTATTGCGCTCAATATCTCCTCTTCTGTAAGGCCGAATCTTTTAAGACCTTCCAGATTCCTGGCATTTATATAGGCATCTGGCTCTTCCTCTAGGACCCCAAGGATATGTGAGGCATTCAGGATCACCCCTATCCCGGCCTCCAATTCCTTTGTGCACAATATCGACGGTGTCCTTTCACACTCCTTTGCCAGGCGGTTTAGCGCCCTAACCGCCTCAAACAAATAGCCCATGGCCTGCGCTGTGTTGAAGTCATCGTCCATGGCCTGATCAAATCTTTCCGGCAGGGCCCTTAGGCTCTTTACGGCATCTTCTGCGACGTCGCTTAAAGGGCGCATTTTTTTTGTAGCCTTTGTAGCTCTTGATGCCTTGTTTTTTGCCTCGCAGATGGTGTTATAGCACCTATCCAACGCGGCCTCCATCTCGTTCAAGGCCTCTTCACTGTAATCAAGAGGACTCCTGTAGTGTTTGGACAGGAGAAAGAGGCGCAGGGCCTCAGGACTGTGTGTCTTTAAGATCTCGTGGATGGTAATAAAATTGCCGAGCGATTTTGACATTTTTTCGCCGTTTATGGTGACAAATCCATTGTGAATCCAATAGCGCACAAAGGTCTTGCCGGTTGCGGCCTCCGACTGGGCTATCTCATTTTCGTGGTGCGGAAATATGAGATCAAGCCCGCCGCCGTGGATATCAAGGGTGGGTCCAAGGTATTTCATGCCCATGGCAGAACACTCGATGTGCCAGCCTGGGCGTCCAGCCCCCCATGGAGACTGCCACGAAGGTTCCCCTGGTTTCGCTGCCTTCCAGAGGGCGAAGTCGAGTGGGTCTTTTTTGCGTTCACCTATAGCCACCCTTGCCCCTGAAACCAGTTCTTCTATATTCCTTCCGGAAAGCGCGCCGTAGGCCGGGAAATGGCGCACAGAAAAATAGACGTCTCCGTCAGCTTCATAGGCGTATTCCTTTGAGATGAGGGTCTCGATAAGCCTTACAATCTCTTTGATGTGTTCGGTGGCCCTTGGCTCAAAGCTGGCCGGCATTACCTTGAGCCTTGCCATGTCTTCATAAAAATGTCTGATCTCACGCTCTGAGAGTTCGGAGGATGAGATCCCTTCTTCATTCGCCCTCTTTATGATCTTGTCGTCTATGTCTGTGAAATTTCGTACAAAATGGACTTTATAGCCCTTATGTTGAAGATAGCGCACAAAGGCGTCGAAGACCACGGCAGATCTTGCATGTCCAATGTGGCAACGGTCATATGTGGTGACACCGCAGACATACATCTTTACATGCCCTGGTTCCATCGGCTCAAACGGCTCCTTTTTGCGGGTCAACGTATTATAGATTTTAAGGTCCATCGAGGATCTCCCTGTAATTTTTCAACTAAGGATCGCCTTGGGGCGTCTGGCCTGCCATATTTCCCGGGCTCAATGCCTTTCCTTGCATTCTTCGGTCCCATTCAGGCCGAAAAGACGGCCGGCCGCCTCAACAAGTTCGCTTTTCCCCTCTTTGCACCCCTCCTTTTTGAGACAAATTATAGGATTGAGGAGGATTTTCTGCACGATTGAGGAGGTCAGGACGTCAATCGCCTTTTGCTGTTCAGGTGTTAGTGCGCTTAATACGGAGTGGCTGCGGGCCATCTCGCGGCGGCGTACCTCCTCCGCCTTCTGTTGGATAGCTTGGATCACGGGTACGGCGTCAGTTGACTCAAGCCAAGACATGAACTTGATGACCTCGGCCTCCACCATACGTTCAGCCTTTTTGGCCTCTTTCCCCCGCTCCGCTTTGTTGAATTCAACGATCCCTTTGAGGTCGTCTATGCCGTAAAGATAGACATTTTCAAGTTCATTGACCCCCGGCTCTATATCCCTTGGAACTGCAATATCTATGAGGAACAAGAGGCGGTGCCGCCTGGGACGCATTGCCCTGCGCACTATATCTTTGGTTAAGATAAACCCCGGTGCGCCTGTGGAGCTTATTACTATATCAGTCTCAAGCAGGGCGTCTTCTATCTCCTCAAGGGCAATGGCCAGGCCTTTCAGCCGCTCCGCAAGCTCAACTGCCCTTGAGAGGGTGCGGTTGGCTACGATGAGCCTGGATATCCCATTTGTCATAAGGTGTCTGGCCGCAAGTTCAGCCATCTCGCCTGCGCCTACCAAGAGGGCCTTTTTGCCTTTCAAATCGCCGAATATCTTCTTTGCAAGCTCAACAGCTGCATAACTTATGGAGACCGCACTGTTCGCTATGCCGGTCTCTGTACGGATGAGTTTTGCTACAGAGAATGCCTTGTGGAGTAAACGGTTGAGGATGGCGCCCGATGTCTTTGCATCCACTGCCATGCGATAGGCGTCTTTCATCTGCCCGAGTATCTGTGGTTCGCCGACGACCATTGAATCAAGGCTTGAAGCCACCTTGAACACATGGCGAATCGCCTCTTCCCCCTTGTATATATAGAGCACGGAGTCAAGGAGGGTCTTGTCTATTCCGGTGTTTTTAAGCCAGAGCGCCTTAATTGCGGCCTCTGCATCCTTGGGGGTCTGTGTTGCGGAGATGACCTCCACCCTGTTGCATGTAGACAGAAATACCAGTTCATCAAGCTGAGGGAGCCCTGATAGGAGTTTCAAGGCCGGTGTTTCGCAATTACGAAGCGCCAGACGTTCGCGCACCTCGACACCCGCAGTTTTATGGTTTACACCCATAAGCAATATCTGAGGTCTATTTGAAGCTTGCGGCATAGCTGTGTTCGCTTGGGATAAGGAGATTCACGCCAAGAAAGGTGAAAACAAGGATCGCAAATGCAAGGATCGTCATGATTGCGGCCTTTCTCCCGCGCCAGCCTACTGTAAGTCTTTGATGCAGGAGTGCGGCGTAGAAAAGCCATGTTATCAAAGACCATGTCTCCTTAGGATCCCAGCTCCAATAAGATCCCCAGGCATTTTCAGCCCAAATGGAGCCCGTAATGATGCCAATAGTTAGGAGCAGGAAGCCGACGGCAAGGCAACGGCCTATCATGATGTCAAGGTTTTCGAGGGACGGGAGCCTCCGGAATATCGCACCGAGGCGCCTGTCTTTTATCTGCCTTTCCTGTATGAGATACATGATGGCAAGACAGAATGCCAAGGCGAAGATTGCATAGGCTGCAAGACATATGGCGGCATGAATGGGGAGCCATGCGCTCTGGAGCGCAGGGGGGAGGGACGGAATCTGCCTTTTCTGTATAGAAGATGCAATCATGATCACAAGGGCGAGTGGCGTTACAAACGCCCCGAGCGACTTCACTCTGTTAAGGGACTGCAAGATCAAATACCCGCCGACCATACACCAAGCTACAAAAGAGAGGGACTCGTGCATACTCACAAGCGGGGTATGACCTGCCTCAAACATACGTAACAAGATCGCAAGCCCATGGGCCACAAAGGCCCCGTACAAAAAGAGATTCGCCACCTTCCTGGCGTCTTTGCGGAGGGTTATGATGTTTGCCAGGAAACCTGCTGTAGCCAAAAAATATAAAAACAGCGAGATATTAAAGATAAAATCGTGCATCATTTTCAATCTAAAGGGATTTTGTTGATGGCCTATATCTCCTTACCACCTCTCCGGCCCCTTCTCCATAGTTAGTCACGGCCCAATCTTCTATTTTGTCCCACTCGCCGTTTTTCATCCAAGTTAAGATCTTATTCTCTGCCAGGGATTGACACAAGATTTTTCTCTCCACTGGGTCCTGGCGCGTGGAGAGCAGCCAATCCCTTATCTCGCCGAGCATGGCTGTGTATGTACCGAATATCTGACCTATAGACGCCTCCAGTTCTTCTTTGATGCGTTTTGCAAGGGCCGGGCTGTTCCCTGATGTCGAAACGGCCAGACAAAGGCCGCCGCGCCTTGTCACTGCAGGGACTATGAAACTACAGAGATCGGGTTGATCGACCGTATTACAGAAGATGCCCCTTGTCTCAGCCCCATCGTAGACGGCCTTTTGCGCAGCTGGATCGTCTGTTGCAGCGATGGCCAGCCATGCCCCGTCTAGGTCTTCGGCCAGAAATCCCCGCATTCGCCACTCGATCAAGCCATCTCGTGCCAGGTTTTCAAGTCTTTGCGTTGTCTCAGGGCATACTAGCCTTATGGCGGCATGCGCATCAAGGAGACCCAGCACCTTGCGTTCGGCCACCTTTCCGCCCCCCACTACCACTGCGAGCCGGCCTTTAAGGTTCAAAAAGGCCGGGTAATAGTCGCGGCCGCCAGTTTTTTTATCCATTTTAATAAAATATCAGCGCCGTGCATCAAGGGCAATAGCCGTACATCAGACAAGGCCGTTTATTGCGGCCCATTCTTTTTAGCGGCCGCCAGGATGCCTATCTCAAAGACTCCTATAAGCGGCGCAAGGAGCATGATTTGTGAAAATATGTCCGTAGGTGCGAGCGCCACCGCCAATATATAGAGCGTCAGATAGAATATTTTTCTATGTTTCTTGAAATACCCTCCAGGTACAAGGCCGAGACGGACTGTGAACGCCATCAGAAACGGCATCTCAAAGGTGATTCCGAAGCAGAGCATGGTCTTTAGGACAAAGACCAGATAGTCTTGCAATCTGGGCATGGCCTCAAGACCCTTACTTGCAAAACCCATGGTTATGGACAATACCACAGGCATTATGACCCAGTAGCCGAAGGCGGCTCCAGTTGTAAAAAGTGTCGCAGCCCATCCTGCAAAGACCGTTATGCGGCGTTTCTCGTTCTCGTAAAGCCCTGGGGCCAGAAATGCCCACGCCTGATATGCAAACATCGGGGTAGAGACGATAACTGCTGCCCAGAAGGAGACCTTGAGATAGGTCATGAAACCCTCGGTCAGCGAGGTGAAGACCATGGTGCTACCGGGTGGCAGGGCTTGCCTAATGGGATAGAACAGGGCGGAGACCAGGTAGTCGGATGCCCAATAGCATATAAAGAAGGCCGCTGCAAGCGTGAGGACGCAATAGATTAGTCTGCGCCTCAACTCGGCAAGGTGCGCTCCGAAAGGGATGCGGTCAATCGACATCTGACCTGCTGTCAACCGGCTTGTCGATGCGCCCGTCGGCTGGATCTCTCTGGTGCCCTTCAGCCGATCCTTCATAGTTGTTGTTTTGTATAGGCGCAGGCGTGGACTGGGGATGGTCTCCGGCGCCGCCATTCGGCCCAGAGGGATGAGCCGGTTTCCACTCCGGTCCAGGGCTGGTGGCCGTATTGTCCGATTTTGGTGCCAACACATCCTTCAACATCTCTTTCGGACTCTTTATTTCGTTTAATGCCTCAAGATCCATCTGTGCCTTGAAGTCTTCGGCGGCCTTTTTGAATTCTGCTATAAGGCGGGCGAGTTGCCTTGCAAGCTGCGGCAGCTTTTCGGGGCCTAGGACTATCAACGCAATGATAAATATTATTACGAGTTCCGGGATCCCTATGCCAAACATATTCAGTTCCTCTTGATAAAATGACGCCTGTTCCTCGTGCCGAGCAGGCATAAAAGTTCATAACTGATCGTACCGGCCCATTCAGCCAGTTCTTCAATGGTTATTGCCTCATTCTCTTGCCTCCCCAGCACCACCACCTCCTCGCCTGTCGAGATCCCGTCCATATCTGTCACATCGACCATCATGGATTTCATGCAGATACGTCCCACCACCGGCATGCGCCTACCACGGATAAGGACCTCCGCCTTCCCGGACAGGGCCCTTGGATATCCATCATCATAACCAACAGGTATTACGGCTATCTTGGACGCCCGCTTTGTGACAAAGGCATGACCGTAGCTTATGCCGGAGCCTGCGGGCAGGCGCCTGACCGATATTACCCTGCTTTTGAGATGCATAACAGGCCTTAATATGATGCGCCCCTTGCTTTTTTCGCCGGGATACGCCCCATATAGTGCGAGCCCTGGGCGCACCGCGTTAAATCTGGCCTCTTTAAAATGAATAAGTCCAGCCGAGTTGGCAAGATGTATAATCTCAGGGCGCCAGCCAGCCTGCCTTGCCCCTTTGATCATGTGACAAAAGGCCGCTATCTGATCTTTGTTCATAGGATCGTCCGGTTCATCTGCCGATGAGAAATGGGAATATATCCCTTTCATTTTTATGTGAGGCCAACGTGCGCAGTCCTTTATGGCGCAGAAGAATTCGTTGCGATCAAATCCCATCCTCCCCATGCCGGTATCGACCTTGATGTGAACGGTAGCCTTCTTGCCATGTCTTTTTGCCTCCTGTTCAAGGGAATCTAACATTTGAAAGGAAGTCGCTCCGCAGGTGAGCCCAAGTTCAAGACATCCCGCTTCATCGCCTGGTGCGATCCCAGAGAGCAGAAGTATGGGTGCGGTTATGCCGGCGCTACGGAGTGCGACGGCCTCATTGAGGTCAAAGACCGCAAAACCTGAGACCCCGTCTATCGCAAGCTGTCTGGCCACTTCGACCAGGCCGTGGCCGTAGGCGTCTGACTTTACTACCGCCAAGACCCATGTTTCATGGCCGGCGATCGTCTTCAAGGCGTTAAAATTGTGCGAAAGGGCGCCAAGGTCTATTTCTATGCGGTTAAAGTCTTGATAGGGCATATCATCGAAGCTTGCCTCATAGTAATGGATATTGCAAGCGCAACACTTGCTAAAAAGCTGCAAAAATGTAAATTGGTTGTTTGGAATCTAAATTATACTTAAACGGTCCTATTTGTAATCATGGAAGACATCGGGCGTCAGGGTGCCGCATGGCCTATGGATCATGTCCAGGACGAGGTTGTTGTCTTGTGTAGAAGCCGTATAAAGCTCCTGCTCGATCTTGCACTTAAACTCAATTCCACCTTCCTGAAGGCCAGGAATCTGGACGAGATATTCCAGGCTGTGCTCGTAGGGATCACTGCAGGGGATGGGCTTGGGTTCAATAGGGCCTTTCTCATCCTCTTGAATGAAGACAAGAAACGGCTGGAGGGCAGATTCGCCATCGGACCCGCTGACGCAACCGACGCCAATAGAATATGGTCCGAGTTGTCCCAGAGGCATCTTTCCCTTTTTGAGATACTGGAAGCGGTCAAGGAAGACTTTAGAAACGGTTCGCGCCCCATCAATCAGCTTGTAAAAGAGATACGCGTGCCCCTTTCCGATGCGCAGAACGTCCTAATGATGGCCATGACCGGGCAAAAGGCCGTCAGGATAGGTGAGGATTCAGAAGGGCATGGTGTCTCTGAGATCAGAAAGATTATCAACTCAAGGCAATTCGCTATAGTACCCATAGTTACAGATGAAAAGATGTACGGGGTGATAATTGCAGACAACTTTGTCACCGGGGCGGTGATAACCGACGAAGATATGGACGCCTTACACCTCTTCGCGACACTTGCTTCTATAGCCGTGTGTAAGACAAACATGTGCGAGAGGCTGGAAGGTTGGATCAATCAGCTCAAGAGGCTAAACGACGACGTCGAGCGCAACAAAGACCTCCTGGTCGAGGCGGAGCGGTTAAATGTAATCAGTCGCATGACGGATCAGCTCTATCATGGGATCAAAAATCCGCTTATGACCCTGGGTGGTATGGCGAGGATGCTCAAAAAGAGGCTGAATGATCCTGACCTTGTCGTATACGCGGAGACGATAGTCAGAAACGCCGAGCGGCTGGAGAGGATACTGAGGGACGTCTTTGATCTGTCCCGACCATCAGATGCAGCGGGCCTGAAACTTGAGAAGGTCAAGCTGGGGCAGCTGATCGAGTCGACTTTTTCGCTCTTTAACAGAGATGTTGAAAGGCTTGGCATCAAGGTCAAGCATTACAACGCCGCCCCGGAACTTGAATTGAAACTAGACAAGGAAGGCATGGGGCAGGCCTTTTTGAATATATTTAAAAACTCGATAGACGCCATGCCCGACGGCGGCCTTCTGGCTGTGTCCGTTGCAAGCCGAGACGGGATGGTTGAGATACGTGTCACTGATACGGGTCTCGGAGTGGCAAGGGGACACCTGAGGCAGGTCGGGGAGCCTTTTTTTACAACCAAACCGCAAGGCGCAGGGCTGGGCCTCAGCCTTGCAAAACGCACGATATCGGCCCATGGCGGTACGTTCTCCATAGAAGGTAACAGGTTCAGGGGCGCCACTGTTATTGTAAGGCTCCCTGTGATACAGGATTGATGGATCAAACAAACACCTCTGGTCTCTTGGATCTTATAGACACACATGTTCATCTGGACATACCGCCGCTTTCCAGTGATCCTCAGGGTGTGGTCTTGAGGGCCAGGGAGCATGGGGTTGTCCAGATGATAACCATAGGGGTTGATCTTGACAGTTCCAAGAGGGCTATATCGTTGGCTGGGCGGTTTAGGGGTGTCTTCGCCGCAGTCGGCATTCATCCACATGATGCGGATTCGATGTCCCGTGAGGCGGTCAAGGAACTGGAACGCCTTGCCTCTTTTCAAAAAGTGGTGGCCATTGGGGAGATAGGGCTTGATTTCGCCAAGGGATACTCGCCGCGGGCTAGACAAAGAGACGCCTTTGTAAGACAGATTGACCTTGCGTTGAGGCTTTCCATGCCGGTAATTATCCACGACAGAGACGCACATGACGAAGTCCTTGGCATTCTTGATGGATATAGGGGTCAGGGGCTGAGTGGTGTCATCCACTGTTTTTCCGGGGATGCGGCGGTGGCTGGACATGCTGTCGGGCTCGGGTTTTTTATTTCGGTGACGGGTGTTATCACCTTTCCAAAGACCGACGCCCTCAAGGAGGCGGTAAAATCTATTCCTTTTGAAAGACTTATGGTAGAAACGGACTGCCCATATCTGAGTCCTGCGCCTTTCAGGGGGAAACCGAATGAGCCTGCAAGGGTCGTCTATGTAGTCAAAGAGGTCGCAAGATTAAAGGAGGTCATACTTGAAGAGGCGGCCAGCCGCACAAGCGCCAATGCAAGGGCACTTTTCAATCTGCCGCATCCTCGACAGGAGCGGGATGTGCTGTAGGCTGTGCCTGCCGAATATTTGCAGAAGTGGTTTTGGTCAAATACGTTTCTGTAAAAGGGCCTTGACCGACGGAAATCGTTCCATGTCGGTGTGCGGTAGAAAGAGGGCTGCGGTGAGTTGGTTCATGAAGTCCTCGCGTACATTCATCTCGAGATAGGTGATCTTTTCTCTGATCTTTTCTACCTCCTGTCTGACGGTTCTGCGTCTCAGGACCTCAACCGCACCTTGTCCAGCTGAATTCCCGATGCCCTTATAACGTTCTATCGGGACATCCGGCAACATGCCGATGGCAACGGCATTTTTGGGATCTATGTAATTTCCGAAGGCCCCTGCCACATAGAAGGTGCTGATGTCTTCAAACCCTATGCCTATACTGCTGGCGACTACATTCAAGATGGTGTACATGGCGGCCTTTGAGCGGATCAGGTTCTTTATGTCGCTCTGACTGATGTAAATCGGCCTTCCATGGCCTGTCTCTTTCTCATCTGCAAGTATATAGGCCCATTCCCCGCTTATCTCTTTCATCCTTTCCTCGGCCTTTGTCAAAACCAGTTTACCCGTTCGATCGACAAGGCCGGCCAGGAAGAGGGCGGAGAGCAGGTCTATTATGCCTGAGCCACAGATCCCGATGGGCGGTTTGCCTGCTATGGTCTTATACGACGGTCTAAGGGTCTCCCTGTCGATAAAGACACGCTCTATGGCCCCAGGTCCTGCCATCATGCCGCATGAGAGGACGCCGCCTTCCAGGGCCGGGCCTGCTGCGCCTGAGCAGGCTATAAGCCAGTCCTTGTTTCCCAGCACCACCTCCGCATTGGTGCCGACATCTATGAGCATGGATATCTCATCATGTGTATGCATCCCGGCCGCAGCGATTCCGGCCAGCAGGTCCCCACCGAAATAGCTTCCGATATTTGGAAAGACATAGACCTTCGCACGGTCATGGACCTTTATGCCCAGCTCATCTGCTGAAAATATATCAAAGCCATTTGCCAAGGGCAGATAAGGCGCCTTGCAGATATGACCTGGCTCCAGCCCAAGGAGGAGGTGACACATGGTTGTGTTGCCGGCTATTGCAATGAAGTAGATATGTGCGGCGCAGCCCATTTCGCTGATCGTTGAGTTGAAAAGGCCGATGATTTCTTTTCTGAGGACGGCGAGTCCGTCACCCATGCCTGCAAATATGATGCGGTCAAGGATGTCTTCGCCGTGGCTGCGCTGGGGGTTGGCCATAGACAGTGTCTGGAGCACAATCCCTGAGATCATGTTTACGAGATAGAAGACTACTGTGGTGCTTCCAAGGTCTATAGCCAGGCCCAAAGGAGGACCGACGCCTTCGCCCTTGGGCAGGGTCCGACAGATCTCCCAGCCGCATGGTCCATCTACAGCCACCGCCTCGACATGATACCGGCGCTCCATGAGTAGTCGTCCCAGTCTTTGGAGGGTGAGGAGCGGGATGTGCGGCCTTGCCCCCAAGGTCTGTTCTGCAGCAGACCTGAGTCTGGCTTCATATGATCTGTTATCGCCAGGTGCCGGTTCAGGAAGGTAGAGATCTAGCAACCGCACAGGCGGGTCAAGACCTTTAACCGAGGTTTTTGCCATTTTCTATGTCGATCTGGTCTTTTCCACAAGGGCCCTGATTTTGAGCCTCAGACCTTGGAGTCTTATAAAGCCCTCAGCATCAGCCTGTTTGTAGACATCATCTGCCTCAAATGTGGCGAATTCAGGTAGGTAGAGGCCTTTTTCAGCCTTTCTGCCCGCTACTATACAATTTCCTTTGTAAATCTTAAGCCGCACCGTCCCGGTGACATTCGCTTGAGATTCATCCATTAATTTTTGCATGAGCTCGCGTTCCGGTGAAAACCAGAAACCGTAATATATCAGTTCAGAGTAGCGAGGCACGAGGCTGTCTCGAAGGTGCATGACCTCTCTGTCCATCGTGATCGATTCAATGGCCATATGGGCCGTTCTTAAGATGGCCCCGCCCGGGGTTTCATACACACCCCTTGATTTCATGCCGACGAAGCGGTTTTCGACCAGATCCACCCTGCCGACCCCATTTTGCGCCCCTATTTGATTCAATTTGGAAAATATGGCAAATGGCCCCAATCTCTCCCCATCTATTGCAACGGGTATACCTTTTTCAAAATCGATCTCGATGTATTGCGGTCTATCAGGCGCGTCTTCAGGGGCCTTCGTCCAGACGAACATGTCCTTCGGCGGCTCGGCCCAGGGGTCCTCTAGTATTCCGCCTTCATAGCTTATGTGCAAGAGATTCGCATCCATGCTGTAAGGTCTGGACCTTGTGGCCTGTACCGGGATGCCGTGTCTTTTTGCAAAGTCCATGAGTTTTTGCCTGGAATTGAGGTCCCAGATACGCCATGGGGCGATAATCTTGAGGGCTGGATTCAGCGCCATATAGGTGAGTTCAAAACGCACCTGGTCGTTTCCCTTGCCTGTAGCGCCATGGCTTACCGCGTCTGCCCCGAATTCTTCTGCCACCTTCACCTGCTCCTTGGCTATAAGAGGCCTTGCGATGGATGTGCCAAGCAAATAGCCGCCTTCATAAATGGCGTTCGCTCTGAACATCGGGAACAAGAAGTCCCGGACGAATTCCTCTCTGAGGTCCTTTATGACTACGTCGGAGGCGCCGGTATCGGTCGCCTTTTGGCGCACTAGACCCCAATCTTCTTTCTGGCCGATGTCCGCCGAATAGGCGACCACCGGGCATTCATAGGTTTCCTGGAGCCATTTCAGTATAACCGAGGTGTCAAGGCCGCCTGAGTATGCGAGCACGATCTTTTCCGTCTTTCGATTTTTTTTAGTATCTCTAGCCATTTCATATTCCTTTTCAATCGCCTCTTATCCATTTCAAGCCGGCGATCCCTGTTTTCAATGAGAGGGGATGGGATGCAGCCCTATCGCCCATTCAAGTATAGCCATATGTATATGCATTTTGTTTTCGGCCTGATCCCACACGACAGACTGTGGCCCTTCCAGTACATCTTCTGTTATCTCCTCCCCTCTGTGGGCGGGGAGGCAGTGAAGTACTATTGCATCTTTTTTTGCCAGACCTAGAAGCCCTGCATTGATCTGATAAGGGGCGAAGGCGCCTCTCCTCCTCTCCGCCTCTCCTTCTTGCCCCATACTGGCCCAGACGTCCGTGTTTATCACATCGGCGTCTTTTACCGCCTCTTCCGGGTCGTGTGTCAGCTTGATGGTTGATTTGGCGTCTTTCAACGCCTCATTAAGTATGCCTTGATCAGGCCAGTAATCGGTTGGACAGGCCAGGATGAGCTCAAAGCCAAGGCGGGATGCGGCTTCGATCCAGGAGTTGGCCATGTTGTTGCCGTCTCCGACCCAGGCGATCTTGAGTCCTTTGAGGCCTACACCCTTTTTCTCTATTATTGTCATTAAGTCGGACAGTATTTGGCATGGGTGATGCTGGTCGGTTAGGCCGTTTATTACTGGTATGCCAGACCACTCGGCCAGCTCGTTTACTATCTCCTGTCCGAAGGTCCGCACCACAAGGCAGTCGAGGTATCTGGAGAGGACCCTTGCGGTATCTTTAAGCGGTTCGCCTCGCCTCAGCTGGAGGTCGCGCGCCGGCATGAAGCTCACGTTACCACCCAGGTTGAACATGGCGACCTCAAAGGATATCCTGGTTCTTGTGGAAGGTTTTTCAAACAGGAGCCCCAAGGTCTTGCCTATGGCTGGCCTATGGTCAGATGCAAGCCCTGCCTTTTTGCGCCGTTTCAATTCCGTAGCACGGTTTATGATGCCCAAGAGTTCATCTGACCCTAAGTCAAATACCCTGAGATAGTGTCTGGCCTTTTTGAATTCGTTTGTTTTTTTCATGATATCAATCCTGATTGTTTATTCTGATCGTTTATAATGCGGCGATCCGTCCCTTGAGGCAATCCAAGAGGGCGTCCACCTCGGTTGTTTCAACTATAAGGGGGGGCACAAGCCTGAGGGTATCGCCGTGGCTGAGGATGGTCAGGAATCCATCTTCAAGGAGTTTAAGGCTTAAATCCGGGGCAGGTGCTGCGAATTCAACGGCCTGTATGAGGCCCCTTCCCCTTGTCTCCCTGATTTTATCCGGATAGGCCACCTTGAGCCTGTTCAGTCCATCCGCCATGTACGCTCCGGTCTTTCGTACCTTTTCAAGGAATCCAGTTTCGGTCATTACATCGAGCACGGCGGCGGCAGCCGCACACGAAACTGGATTTCCGCCAAAGGTCGATGCATGGCTGCCCGGCGGCAGATGAGTCATCACCTCTTTTTTGGCAAGCATAGCCCCGATCGGGAGCCCACCTCCAAGCGCCTTTGCGAGACACAGCACATCTGGCGTGACATCTGTCTGTTCATAGGCGAAGAGGGTTCCGGTGCGCCCGAGTCCGACTTGTACCTCATCGAATATCAAAAGTGCCTGGTGTTCGTCGCAGAGTCTCCTGGCCTCTTTCAAAAATTCATCACTGATCGGTCTTACACCAGCCTCGCCCTGAATGGGCTCGATAAGGATGGCGGCGGTCCTCGTGCCTGCCGCAAGCCTCAGCGCCTTGATATTGTCAGGCGGAACGTGCAGGAAACCGTTCGGTAATGGCTCGAAGCCCCTCTGATAAACGGGCTGGCCCGTGGCTGCAACGGCGGCAAGGGTGCGGCCGTGAAAGGCCCCTTCGAGACAGATGATCTCATAACAATCCGACCCTTTGATGTCATGACCCCTGTGGCGGGCAAGCTTTATCGCGGCCTCGATCGCCTCCGCTCCAGAATTGCAGAAAAACACCTGTTCAGCAAACGAGCGGCTGGTTAAGCGTTTGGCAAGTTCTATCTGAGGTCTGGTCCAGTAGAGGTTTGAGACATGCATCAACGCCTCAAGTTGGGCCTTTGCGGCCTCTACCACCCTTGGATGGCAGTGGCCAAGGCTTGATACCGCGATGCCTGCGGCAAAGTCCAGATATTCGCGCCCGGCATCGTCCCAGACCCTGCACCCAAGGCCCTTTACCAGTGTCACCGGGAAGCGGTTGTATGTGTTGGCGATAGCTGTCTCGCAGGTCATTTTGGTATTATCTCCGTTCCCACGCCATGGTCTGTAAAGAGTTCTAAAAGTGTTGTATGGGCGATCCGTCCGTCGACGATATGGGCCTTTTCCACACCCCTCTCAAGCGCCTTGAGGCATGCCTTGAGTTTTGGGATCATCCCGCCTGTTGCAGTACCGTTGAGGATGGCATTTTCGACATCGGCCGCTGTCATGGAGGTAACGAGCTCCTTTGTTTCAATCCCGTTTCCGCCTTTTTTGGTCTCCATAAAACCGGGTACGTCCGTAAGGAGGATAAGCCTTTTTGCACCAAGTTCACCTGCTATGGCCCCGGCTACGAGATCTGCATTTATGTTGTATGCCTCGCCGTCAGGTCCTACACCCACAGGGGCGACGACCGGGATAAAGCCGGCGTCCTCGAGGGTCTTCAAGACCGTTGCGTCCACCCTGGCGACCTTGCCGACCCGTCCGATGTCAATGATTTCAGGGGGTCTTTCATCGCCGGTGTATTTGTATATCTTCATTTGTTCGGCCTGGATAAGGTCACCGTCCCTGCCTGATAGTCCGACGGCCCTGCCGCCGTGACGGTTTATTAGGCCCACGATTTCCTTGTTGACTGTGCCCACGAGCACCATCTCCACTACGCTCATGGTCTCCGCATCCGTTACCCGCTGTCCTTCTACGAATGCTGGCCTAATCCCCATGCGTTCCATGGTGCGGCTTATCTGGGGACCGCCGCCATGCACTATTACTGGCCTTATACCAACATATTTCATGAGGATTACATCAAGAACGAATTTCTCTTTTAGGGTCTTGTCCGCCATCGCATGGCCGCCGTATTTTATGACCACACTCTTTCCTGCGAACCGTCTGATATATGGCAGGGCCTCTGTAAGGACCTCGGCCTTCAGTTGGGCATCCAATTGTCATCCACCCCCTTTTACAGGATGAATCTGCTCAGATCTTCATCTTTTACTATGTCTTTGAGCCTTTCCTGTACATATGAAGCAGTGATCCTGATCTCTTGTGGTGCGACATCAGGGGCCTCAAAAGAGATCTCCTCCACCAGCTTCTCCATCACTGTATGCAACCTTCTGGCACCGATGTTTTCCGTGCGTTCATTTACAACAAATGCTATGTGCGCTATCTCCTCTATAGCATCCGGCTCAAATACAAGCTTTACGCCCTCTGTGGCGAGCAAGGCCTCGTACTGCGTTACAAGGGCGTTTTCAGGCTCTGTGAGTATGCGCCTGAAGTCTTCCTGGGTAAGCGGGTTCAGTTCGACCCGAATCGGGAATCTGCCCTGGAGCTCGGGCAACAGGTCAGATGGTTTTGCTAGATGAAATGCCCCGCTTGCTATAAAAAGGATATGGTCAGTGCGGACTATGCCGTATTTGGTGTGGACGGACGTACCTTCTACTATCGGCAGGAGATCGCGTTGCACCCCTTCCCTCGAGACGTCAGGGCCGCTTCCCCCACCCTTTGATGCGACCTTGTCTATCTCGTCCAAAAATATTATGCCTGCACTTTCGACCCTAGCTATAGCCATCTCCGTTACCTTGTCCATGTCTATCAGTTTTGCCGCTGACTCCTGTGCCAGTATCTTCTTGGCCTCTGAAACCTTCACCTGTCGGCGTTTCCGTTTACCTGGAAAGATGTTGGAGAGCATATCCTGGAGGCCACCCTGGAGCTCTTCCATGCCAGTTGCGGCCAAGACCTCGATCATGGGTGGTTGGGGGTGTGCAGTTATTTCGAGCTCCACGAACCTGTCATCCAGTTTGCCTTCACGGAGCATTTGCCTGAAACGTTCCCTGGTGGCGTTTTGGGAGGCCTCATCTTCCACTTGGTGTCTTGTAGGGAGTAGTAGATCCAAAAGCCTTTCTTCTGCCAGGCCCTGGGCCTTTTCTTCCACCTTTTCACGTTCTTCAGACTTGACCATGTCAACCGCAAGATGCGTCAGGTCCCTGATCATGGACTCGACATCGCGTCCCACATAGCCCACTTCCGTAAACTTAGTGGCCTCCACCTTCAAGAAAGGGGAATTGGCAAGACGTGCAAGCCTTCTGGCTATCTCGGTCTTTCCGACGCCAGTTGGACCTATCATGATGATATTCTTAGGTGCGATCTCATCCCTCAATTCTGGTGCGACCTGTTGTCTCCTCCAGCGGTTCCTGAGCGCTATAGCCACAGAACGCTTGGCCTGGTCCTGCCCTACTATGTATTTGTCAAGTTCAGCCACTATCTCTTTGGGCGTCAATGGTCTTATATCTTTAAACGGCACAGCTATTCTCCATGTCTATAGATTTTCGACCGTTATTTGGTCGTTTGTGTAGATACAAATAGACGAGGCTATTTTAAGCGCCTGCTCAGCGATTTCCCTTGAAGCAAGGCCGCTGTGCAGGACAAGTGCCCGTGCGGCTGCAAGGGCGTAAGGTCCGCCGGAGCCTATGGCTATTATGCCATCGTCAGGTTCTATCACGTCGCCCGATCCGGAGATGAGAAACGAGTGTCCACTGTCCGCGGCGATAAGCATGGCCTCAAGGCGCCTGAGCAGTTTGTCTGTGCGCCAATCCTTTGCGAGCTCGACCGCCGAACGTACCAGATTTCCTTTATATTGTTCAAGTTTTTGTTCAAGCCTTGAAAAAAGCGTGAATGCATCGGCGGTCGCCCCTGCAAAACCTGTTATCACACTGTCATGATAGAGCCTCCTTATCTTTTTTGCACTGTGTTTTATGACGGTCGCACCGAGCGTAACCTGCCCATCTCCGGCCATTACGACCTCGCCTTTATGTCTGACACAGATCACAGTGGTGCCCCTGATAAGTCGATCCTTCAAATCCGGCTTCATGTCATGCATCTTCATTATTTCTCCCTTGGCTTTCAGGCTTATGGAGCATCTTAAGGACGGCCCTGGGGTGGGCTTTTTGATAGAGCTCAGTAAGTCTTGCTATGTCAAGATGTGTATAGCGTTCGGTTGTGGCAAGGCTTGCATGGCCCAGCATCTCCTGTATGGCGCGGAGGTCCGCTCCTTGTTCCAGGAGATGGGTGGCCATGGAGTGGCGGAAAGTGTGTGGTGTAGCCTTGGTGTCGATCCCTGACTCGAGACGCCTTTGTTCAACAAGCCTTTCGATGCTCCTTGGTGTAAGGCGGGTGCCTCTTTGGCTTATGAAAAGGGCCTCGTTGTCCAGCTTGAGCCTTTGAAGGACGGAAAGCCGTGCAGGGAGGTACGCCCTCAAGGCCTCGGCCGCCTTTTCTCCGAACGGCACGATGCGTTCTTTGTTCCCTTTGCCCCTGACGCGGACCATTTCCGGAGAAAGAGATATATGTCCCATATCAAGGCTACACAACTCGCCCACCCTCAAACCAGCACTGTAGAGGAGTTCAAGGATGGCCTGATCCCTTAAGGCCTTGAATCCGTCCCCCTTTCCTGTTTCAATCAATCTGAAGGCCTCTTCTATGGAAAGATACGCTGGAAGCGCTCCGTCCGGTTTTATAGAGCGAAGGGCGCTCATCGGATTCCTTGCAACAAGCCCTTCACGCACAAGGAATCTGAAGAGGCTCCTCAGGGCCGCAAGTTTCCTTGCAACGGTGGACCTGCCGGCCCCTTTTTTGATGAGTGCACCGAGCCATGCCCTTGCCTCTCGGCTTGTCGCCGTACGGATGTCTCTGTCCTGGCCGAGCATGCCGACAAATTCAGAAAGGTCTCTTGAATAGGCCTTTATGGTGTTTGCGGATGCATTCCGCTCCGCGCTCAAAAAGTCAAGAAATGCCTGGATACAAGGCTGCATAGGTCGATTCCAAGTTTGGACGGTTATACAAAGTGAAGTATCTTGTATAACACAACATGTCCGGAATTCAAGAAGAAACAGGGTGCCCTAATTGGCCGACGGCGGTTGCCAATAATCACCTTCTCCCTTGATGTAAGATGGCCGAAGGAGGACATTATGACAAAATACAACTTTTTTAGGCTGTTTCGGTATGTATGGGCGGCATAGGGTTGCGTCTGCGTCGGTGATGCCAGGTGGTCCTGCGGTTGACACCGATTCCCTTTCTGATATCTTGATGCCAGAGATCTGGGCAGGGTTAAGGTCTTTGAAGCAACGTCTTGCAGCAAAAAAGGGGGTGTTTCTGGGCTATCTTATTTGTGCGGACGTGCTGGTGTTTTTTCACCTGGCGTTTGTCGCCTTTGTGGTGGCTGGCGGTTTTTTTGGCCCTAAGGTGGCGCTGGATCATGTGCCTGCATATACCTGCTGCTGTATGGGGCGCACTGGTTGAGTTTAACGGGTGGCTATGTCCACTTACCCCTTTGGAACAAAAGCTCAGATTGGCCGGTGGACAGGTTGGATACACCGGCGATTTTGTCGGGCACTACATCCTGCCATTACTATATCCGGCAGGTCTTACGCGCAGGACCCAGACAGACCTCGGCTTGCTGGTTGTAGCGATAAACATCCTGATATATGGTTGGATGGCAGTCCGATCTGTATCTGGGAGACGGAGGTCATGAGAGACCCTTTTTGGTGTTTCAGGGTCGGTCTGAAGTGAGATACTTCCAAAGACTAAATAAGAGGGGCGTTATGTCGTTTGATGAATTCAATATCCTCATTGGGGGAGAGGCTGGGCAGGGGCTCGTAACTATCGGTGAGCTCTTAAGCAGGGCGATGGTAAGGAGCGGCTGCTATATCCTTGTAACCCAGGGCTATCAATCGAGGATCAGGGGTGGACATAATACGTTTTCCATCAGGGTGGGGGCTGATTTGCCGCTTGCTCCGCAAGATGAACTTGATGTACTCGTTGCCCTAGACCCCGAGACCTTGGATCTCCACAGGAAGGATTTAAAGAAAGACGGGCTGATCATCGCGAGCGGATCCGTCGGCGTTGATGCAGATGGTGCGGTCTTGGTCCCACGCGATATGGTGCTGTCGGGATTTGAAAATACAGCAGTCCTAGGGGTCTTAGCTTTCTTGATCGGCATTGAAAGTGCCCTGTTCGAGGGGCTTATCCGCGATACCCTGGGCAAGAAACATCCAGAGGCCCTGGATGAAAACCTTGCGGCATTCAAAAAGGCATATGAATGGGCCAAGACCAACACCTCTAGGCGGATGGATGTTTCAAAGACGTGCAAAACGGACCGCTCAGGCCGCAGCGTCATGCTGAACGGCAATCAGGCCATAGCCCTAGGGGCTATGAGCGCTGGGGCGAAGTTCTGCGCCTTCTATCCCATGACACCGTCCACATCCGTCCCTCTTACACTCATAGCCAATGCAGATGCTATGGACCTTGTTGTGGAGCAGGCCGAAGACGAGATAGCTGCAATCAACATGGCCATAGGGGCCTCCTTTTGTGGCGCGCCCAGCATGGTTGCGACCTCGGGAGGGGGTTTTGCCCTGATGACAG
>NZ_JBMFRG010000001.1:35587-64461 GCF_049968175.1 Dissulfurimicrobium sp. | reverse complement strand
CGAGACAGCCGCCATGGCCGAACCGAAATAGAAGGTCGCGGATGAAGAGACGTGATCCCAGAGCCAGCCCCCGATGATGCTTGCAGGGAGCATGGCGAGTCCCACAACGGTATTGTACACGCCGAATGCAGTGGCCTTGAAGTCCTGGGGTATAATGGTTGCAAGGTATGCCTTCTGGATCCCTTCGGTAAGCCCCATGAATATACCGTACAGGGCAAACAGGAGCCAGACCACGCGGGCATCTCCCGTAACTGCAAAGCCGTAATAGACGAACGCAAACAGGATAAGTCCAAGAAGGATTATCCGTTTTTTCCCGAATCTGTCAGCGGCCATGCCCGCAGGGATGGCTGAGAAGGCATAGATCAGGTTGAATATTAGATAGACTATCGGGATGAGCGTGGGTTTGATGCCCGCTTGTTGCGCCTTGAGTATCAGGAATGCGTCGCTTGAATTGCCAAAGGCGAATATGACGGCGATTACTATGAAGAGCCTGAATCTCCAGTTGAAATGCCTCAAGGTGAGACAGGGCCTTTCGGCGGCAGGCGTCTTCGCCTTCTTCTTTTCCGTGATAAAAAAGACGATGAGGAGCACCGCTATAACCCCTGGGATTATCGAGATCCAGAAGACAAGCCTGTAATTGTTCTGGAAAAGTCCGAGAATTGAAAAGGCCGCAAGCGGTCCCGCCACTGCGCCCATGGTGTCCATGGAGCGGTGAAGGCTGAATGCCCTGGCAAGATAGGCCGCCTCTGTGGACTCGGCCAGGATTGCATCCCGCGGGGCGGTTCGCACCCCTTTGCCAAGGCGATCTATGAACCTTGAGGCCAGGACCTCATGCCATGATCCAGATATGGCCATGATGGGTCTGCTCAAGACCGCCAGACTATATCCGGTGGCCATAAGCCACTTCCTGCTCCCGATCCTGTCTGAGAGCCATCCGGAGAAGACCTTTAGAATACTTGCTGTGGACTCTGCAATGCCCTCGATGAGACCTATAATCGCCTTGTCCGCGCCAAGGACATTGGCCAGAAACAGGGGCGCAAGCGGATAGACCATCTCTGAACTTGCATCCATGAAGAAACTCACAAGGCCCGTGATGACTACATTTTTATTGAATCCCCTGGTGAATCCAAAGAGCCCCCTTTTTTCTTGCATTTATCCCCTCTTTTATTTCACCACAGTAGGGTGGCCTACAAGTATGTCTGTTTCTATTTGAATACCCTTTTCTTCTGCCTTTTTCTCAAGCTCCGAGTGAAGTCCCTTATAATGCCTGGTTGCATTGTCGATAACCGCATCCATCTCCACAATTTCACTTAGTTCAGGCGGCTGGGCCACAGAAATGACTGTGACCTCAGGCCCTTCTCCTGCGCCCGGACAGAACCTGGCCAGTTCGAGGGCGAAGTCAAAGGCCTTGTAGGACTGGGGCGAGCCGTCAAATGCGACGATGATTTTTTTAAGCATATCTGCCTCCTTTTGTTTTTAGGGGACCTTTAAAAATCGTCCCTTCAAGTCCCCTTTATTTTTTGTCCACATCTTTTCTCTCAGGCAATAGATAGTGAGGGAGGAAAAAGGCGTTGGCAATGAGCGTCGGGACCACTGCGCTTCCGATCACCGTTGCTATCAAAAGCGAGTACTGCCCTTTAGTAATTATACCATGGGTCAGGCCGAAGAGGGCCGATATGGAGCCGAAGGTCAGACCTGTTGACATGAGAAGGGTGGTGTAAACCGCCTCCTTTTGGGCGTACCTATAGAGCTTCGTGGCTGGATAGACACCTATTATCTTGGTGATCATCTTGCCCATAAAGAGGACGAGGAGGGCAAAGGGCGCGGCGAAAAGGGCCGAGACGGACACGTAAGAGCCTGCCCTTATAAAATAGAAAGGGGTGAGGAGGCCGAAGGTCAGGGTCCTCAGCCTCCTGATAAGCACATGGTCTTTACCGACCGTTCCGGCAAGCACCATGCCCACGAGATATGCCGGCAGGACCGCCTCGCTTCCAGACCAGGCAGCCAGGGAGCCGAGGCCGAAGAGGACAAGAAGCAGAAATTTGGCCTCAAGCTCAGACGGGCGGTCGCCGTATTTTTTGAAAAATCTCGGGGTAAGATAGGGGAGGATGATAAATACCGCGATGCCGGATACAATAAAGATAACTGTTTTGATGGTAAATGGCGCAAAGATCATGCCGAGCGCAACGACCGTCCCGAGGTCATTCACAAAACATGCGGCCAGAACGGCCTTTCCAAATTCAGTCTTATTAAATCCAAGTTCAAGCATGACCGCATAGACGACCGCGACAGAGGTGGTTGAAAGCGCGACCCCCGCAAGCCAGCTTGCCTGGCTCGACCAGCCAAGGAGATAATAGGCCAGGGCTGCGCACCCCAAAAAGGGCGCAAAGAAGGCGATGATGCCGATGACCGTGGCCTCTTTCCACTTGATTTTGAAGACATCCGGATCAAGCTCCGCCCCTGCCAGAAATGTGAGCACTATGGCCCCTGCGCCTGACAAAAACACGATCCACGGCTCACCAGCACCCAAAGACCGCCCGATCAAGGCGCCGATCAAGAGCTGCGCCACCGTACCCACCACAATTTCGGAAAGGGCGGTGGCGATACGAAACCAGATGGAAAGAAGGGTGGCGATCAAGGCAAGACCCAACCATAGCGCCGCTATACCCCAGACCTCATGCATGAGCCTTCTCCTTTCGGATAGGTATAAAAAAACTCCTATCCTTAAAAATTTGAATTTTAAGGATAGGAGTCATTAGCCTCTGCTTATGAAATCAGGTGCGGTTAACGGCGAACCCCATCGCCTGTATGAATTTTATATCATCATGATGCTGGAAAAGCAAGCAACGGTTAGCAACATATTTCTGTCAGCAAATATATTCCTTGACATATCACTTTATAATCCTTAATATTGCGTTCAAAGTAAGGCGGGCGTAGCTCAGTTGGTAGAGTACAAGCTTCCCAAGCTTGGGGTCGCGGGTTCGAGGCCCGTCGCCCGCTCCATCCCTTTTTGAGGTTTGCGCAACTGGCTGCCGCAAGGCAGCCGCGGCCTTACTTCAATTAGTGGAGTTTATGTGGATTTGTCCTTTTTGGGGATAATTTTAAAATATCATAAACCCTACTTATTGAAGCGGGCTTTAGGCCCGTTTTTTATTTATGGCAAGAGAAAAAAAGACGGAAGACGTAGTGAGGGCGCTTCTTGAGCCGGTCATTGCATCGTATGGAATGGAGCTTGTGGATGTGCATTGCGGCCGTGATCCTCGCGGAATGGTCTTAAGGCTTGTCTTGGACAAGGCAGGGGGTGTCGACATAGACGATTGCGCCGAGATCAGCCGTCTGGCCGGGGATATACTTGATGTGCACGACCCTATTGAAGGTCCGTACACACTTGAGGTCTCTTCGCCTGGGATAAACAGGCCGCTTAAAAAGATGGAGGACTTTGAGAGATTCAGGGGTCAAAATGTATTTATTGAGACCAGTGAACTCATAAACGGGCGTAGGCGTTTCAGGGGCCTTTTGGAGGGTGTGAGCAATGGGATTGTGGCGGTGTTTGCGGACAAGATTGCCTTTGAGATCCCATTTGAGAAGATATCAAAGGCCAGGCTTGATATTATTTAAACGCTAAAGGACACTAAATCATGTCTTCAGAGCTTAAAAAGATTATAGATCAGGTAAGTAAGGAAAAGGGTCTGGACCGGGAAATCCTGATATCCGCCCTTGAAGAGGCCATAAAATCTGCGATCAAGAGGCGTTACGGTGCCGATCTTGAGCTAGAGGTCAATTACAATCCCGAGCTTGGAGAGATTGAGGTCTTTCAATACAGGGTCGTGGTGGAAAATGCATCCAACAAAGACATCGAAATATCGCTTGAGGAGGCGAGGGAGCTCGACCCCGAGAGCCAATTGGGAGATAGCATCGGCGTAAAGATGGATGTGTCCTCTCTTGGCAGGATTGCCGCTCAGTCTGCCAGGCAGGTGATAATGCAGAAGATGAAGACGGCTGAAAAGGATCTGATCTACGAAGAGTTCAAGGACAGGGTCGGCGATATAGTAAACGGTACGATTCAGAGGTTTGAGCGTGGCAATGCCATTGTAAACCTTGGGCGTACCGAGGCAGTCTTGCCAGTGTCAGAACAGATACCTACAGAAAATTATCGACGCGGTGACAGGGTGAGGGCATATATTCTCGAGGTCAAGAGGGATGCAAAAGACTCGCAGGTTGTGCTCTCCAGGACCCATCCCGATTTTCTTGTAAAGCTCTTTAGCCTTGAGGTGCCCGAGATCGCCGATGGCACCGTAAAGATCATGGGTGTCGCCAGGGAGCCAGGCAGCAGGGCCAAGATCGCCGTGAGTTCCAGTGCATCTGATGTCGACCCTGTGGGGGCATGTGTGGGTATGAGAGGTTCGCGGGTGCAGGCGGTTGTGCAGGAACTCAGGGGCGAAAAGATAGATATCGTCCCATGGAGCCCTGATCCGGCCAGATATCTGTATAATGCCCTCGCCCCGGCCGAGTGTTCCAAGGTCATAGTTGACGAAAACAACCATAGCCTTGAGGCTATTGTCCCTGACGATCAGCTGTCGTTGGCCATAGGACGTCAGGGGCAAAACGTGCGTCTTGCTGCAAAGCTTATGGGTTGGAAGATAGATGTCAAGAGCGAGCTTCGCTATGCACACCTTGAAGACCCGGCATATCTTGAATTGTTGAAGGTGCCTGGTATGACGGAGGCTATAGCTGACAAGATATATGAGCAGGGCATAAAGACGCCTGAACAGCTGGCTGGCATGGATCCGGTTGAATTGGCCCGTGGGGCGCGCATCAAAAGAGAGGCGGCCGCTTCGCTGATCAAAGAGGCGGCGAAGATGCCTCTGGCGGCACAGGGTGAGGGTCAGGCCGCTGCAGGTGATGAGCCGGCGGCCTAATGGAAGAGTTAGAGGGTAAAGATGGCAAAGATAAGAGTCCACGAACTGGCTAAGGAGCTTGGCATAGCCAACAAAGAGATGGAGTTGAGGCTCAAAGAGCTAGGCTACAGGATCAAAAGCTACATGAGTACCCTTGAGGACTATGAGGCCCAGGAGATCAGGCGGAAGATCTTGGCCGAAAAAGAAGGGGTTGCAGCCTTTCAAAAAAAGGAATCCACCCCTGTGGTCAGGCGCAGACATGCAGTGATCCGCATAAAAAAATTAGTCCCATCCGGTCTTTCCGAAGAGTCAACCAAGACGGAAGAAGGTCCTGCCCAGGTTCAGGCCCAGGAGGTTTCTGTTTCTGAAGAGATGCACGGTGAGGTTGAGTCTGGATCGGCTTTGGTAGAGGCTGCTTCCGGTGCGGCTCAGGCTGGCGGCGAGCCGATTGTCAGGGAAGGCGAGCATGAAGATGTCGGACTGGTTGAGCAACCTGAAGGCGGTCGAATAGAGGCTGGGAAAAGAGAGGATGAAAGGCCGGCAGGGCCGAAGAGTTTTGTAAAGATACTTGATAGACCCAAGGTCGTGATCACCAAGCCAGCCCAACGCCAGGCGCCGCCGAGGCAGGCTCAGCAAAGGCCTCTTGGCCCGAGGCCGTCAAAGGAGCAATTGGCCGAAAGGTCTGGTGGACCTCTGAAAATAGGTCCTCAAGTTGAGGTACCACCTGTCATTATCCCGCCTGTCGAAAAGGCTGCAAAAAAGAAACAGCTGAAACGCGTCGTGCAGATGTCGGAGATGGAAGAAACCGCAAAGAGGCGCAAGGCGCAGCCGAAAAAACAAGAGAAACCGAAGCCCATCACAAAGCTCCTGGTTGAAGAATTGGGTCTTATTGAGGCTCCCATACAGGCTGAGCCTGAGATGTTGCCGTCTATTCCAAAACCCTCGGCCCCTTTGAAGAAAAAGGCCTCCAAGGCCAAAAAGTCTGGTGAGGCCGCTGCGCCGTCCCCTCTAAGGCCAGGTAAGCGAAAGCTGGTCATATATGAGACCATCCAGGTCGGAGAGCTTGCCAAGCGCATGGGGATCAAGGTCGGTGATGTAATTGCAAGGCTCATACGTTTGGGTGTCATGGTTACTGCAAACCAGGCCATTGATTATGAGACGGCCATGCTGGTCGCGGCTGATTTTGATTATGAGGTCGAAAAAAAAGCCGTTGCCGAAGACATGATCCAGATGGAAGAGGCCCAGATCGGCGGCGGAGATCTGAGATTGCGCCCGCCGGTCGTGACCGTCATGGGTCATGTGGATCACGGAAAGACCTCACTTTTAGATGCGATACGCCATGCAGATGTCGCCTCAGGAGAGGCTGGCGGGATCACGCAGCACATAGGCGCATATCACGTTACGCTGCCTTCCGGCCATGAAGTGGTATTTCTCGATACGCCTGGCCATGAGGCGTTTACCGCCATGCGCGCAAGGGGTGCTAAGGTCACTGATATCGTAATACTTGTTGTGGCAGCGGACGACGGTGTAATGGCCCAGACGAAGGAGGCGATAGATCATGCCAAGGCGGCCGGGGTGCCTATTATAGTTGCCGTGAACAAGATCGACAAGCCAGGCGCTAACCCTGACAAGGTAAAGAGTGAGCTTGCTGAGCTGGGTCTTGTGCCGGAGGAATGGGGTGGAGACACCATATTTGTAAACATCTCGGCCAAGAAAAAGATCGGCATAGAAGAACTCCTTGAGATGCTTGCATTGCAGTCAGAAGTACTTGAGCTTAAGGCTGATCCGAAGAGGCCGGCCAAGGGGCATGTAATCGAGGCCAAGCTTGATAAGGGCCGCGGTCCTGTGGCGACGCTCCTTATATCCGACGGTACCCTTCATGTGGGTGACGCCATAGTGTGTTCGCTATATTACGGCAAGGTAAGGGCCATGATAAACGACAAAGGCGGGCAGATAGAATCGGCCGGTCCATCAATGCCTGTTGAGATTCAAGGTCTCTCCGGCGTGCCGGAGGCAGGCAATGAATTTATAGTCTTGCCGGACGAGAAAAAGGCAAGGGAGGTGGCCGAATACCGCCAGAGAAAGGCCAGGGAGGCTGAATTCGCTAAGGTGAGAAAGATGAGCCTCGAGAGTGTGTTTGATAGGCTTAAAGAAGATGAGATCAAAGAGCTCAATATAGTCCTGAAGGTGGATGTTCAGGGTTCGCTGGAGGCCCTTGCCAATGCGCTTCGCAAGCTTAGTACAAATGAGATAAAGGTAAATGTAGTCGGAAGCGGCATCGGCGCTGTTACCGAATCAGACGTTCTGCTTGCCTCGGCTTCGAATGCCATCATAATCGGTTTTAATGTGAGACCGAGCCCGCAGGCAAGGGCCCTGGCAGAGCAAGAGAGGGTCGATATCCGTTTTTATGATGTCATATACAATGCCATCGAAGAGGTAAAAAGTGCAATGACGGGCCTTTTGGAGCCCGTATATGAAGAAAAGATTACAGGGAGGGCTGAGGTGCGCCAGGCGTTTCATATCCCAAAGGTTGGGGTCGTTGCAGGCTGTTATGTGCTCGAGGGCATTATGCAGAGGAATTCTAAGGCGCGGCTGCTCAGAGACAATGTGGTAGTATATACAGGCAAGATTATATCCCTGCGTCGCTTTAAAGAAGACGTAAGAGAGGTGCATGCGGGTTACGAATGCGGTGTAGGTCTTGAAAAGTTCAACGACATCAAGGCCGGTGACATAATAGAAACCTATAAGCTGGAAGAGAAGGCTGCGGTCTTGGGCGATGTCGTTTCAGAGGGGGATGCTCTGCAATAAATCCCTCTTTCCTCCATTAATCCCCTCGAGTGGAAAGAGCGGAACTTGGATGCGAAATGGTTGATGCAGATACAGCATATACAATGGTTGTAGGCGTGGTAAGACTCAGTGTGAGGTTGCCTGATAATCATTCGCTTAAAGGCAAGAGGCAGGTGATAAGTAGTCTGATAGGTCGCATCAGGAGTAGGTTTAATGTGGCGGTCTCTGAGACGGCCTATCATGACCTCTGGCAGCTGGCTGAGATTGGGATAACCACCATAGGCAACCGCCAGCCAGTAATAGACGCGGCATTGAACAAGATATTGGATTTTATAGAAGGTATCCGTCTTGTAGAGGTGATCGAGACGGATATAGAGATAATACATTTTAACAGACAAGGTCTTTAAGTATGCCTCACAGGTTTTCACGTTCGAAGCGGGTTGCTGATCAGATCAAGAGGGATCTGGCTGCCATGTTTATGGGTGAGATCAAAGACCCGAGGATAGCTGCCGTTATGGCTGTTATGCATGTGGATGTGAGCGAAGACCTGCGTTACGCAAAGGTGTTTGTGTCGGTCATGGGCGGCCCCAAGGAACAGTCCGAGGTCCTGGCTGGTCTTAGGAGCGCCGGGGGTTTTATCAGGTCTGCCCTTGCCTCTCGAATTGACATAAGGCGTGTGCCCGAACTTCAGTTTTTGATCGATCACAGCCTTGAAGATAGGGCCAGAATAGAGATGTTGATCAACAGGGCCAAGGAAAGAGAGAAGGCCTAAAAAGGATGTTGTTTGCGAAAATGATTGAAGCCTTTCGCAGTTGTCTCAAGCTAGACGAAGCGGCCATCAAGAAGGTCGCGGAAGTACTCAATTCGTCGGATTCCTTTGTCGTTACATGTCACGTGAGGCCTGACGGAGACGCCGTCGGTTCGATCTTGGGCCTTGGGCTTGCACTTAAAGATGCCGGGAGGGGCGCTGTGATCTATACCGAGGAGCCTATCCCTGAGCGTCTCGCCTTTCTGCCCGGTTCGGAGTTTGTCGTAAGCGGTGCGGCGCCGATGCCGGAAAGATTCATCCTTGTCGTACTTGATTGCAACGAGCCGGTGAGGATTGGTGCGCGTTTTGCGGAGTTGGTTGAGAAGGCCTCGGGGGTGGTAGTCCTCGATCACCATCTAGCCAAGATCCTTGATAGTTGGGGTGGAAAGATCTCGGTCTCATATATAGAACCCGGTGTCTTTGCGACTGGCGCCATTGTTTACCTGGTGATTGAGGAGCTTGGTTGGCCTATATCAGACGCTGTCGCCTCGAATATATATGCGGCCATACTATCTGATACTGGTTGTTTTTGTCACAGCAATACAAACGAGGCGGCGTTTTTGATGGCTGCCAAGATGGTTGGCCATGGGGCGGATCCGTATGCGATAGCAAATGGCCTTTATCAAAATTATTCTGTAGCCAGACAACGGCTCCTAGCCCTTGCATTGAAGACTTTGGAGCTGAAGGGGCGCGACAGGATAGGTCTTATGCAGGTTACGCCGGATATGTTTAAGATATGTGGTGCAAGTGAATCCGACACCGACGATTTTGTAGGTTATGTCCGTGCACTTCGCTCTGTAGAGGTAGCTGTATTTATAAAAGAGGTACATGAAGGTCAGACCTATGTCAGCTTAAGGTCCAAATCTTTCTATAATGTGTCCGAGCTTGCGCAGGAGTTTGGGGGTGGAGGTCATGTCAGGGCCGCTGGCTTCCGGATGGCGGCTTCGGCCTCTGAGGTGAGAGGGCTGTTGCTGAACAGGCTCATTCAGGATTTTGATGCGCTTGGTGGTACCGATGTCGGTGATTGATGGGGTGGTTGTAATAGACAAGCCTGCAGGGATGACCTCGTTCAGGGTCGTGAATGCGGTTCGCAGGCGCCTTTCTGTGAAAAAGGCCGGGCATACAGGTTCCCTTGATCCTATGGCCACAGGGGTGTTGCCCATATGTCTTGGAAGGGCTACCAAGCTCGCTGGCCTTATTATGGAGGGTCGAAAGGTCTATGAAGGAAGGATCCGCCTCGGTATAAGCACGGATACCTATGATGCGGATGGCAAGGTCACGGCCATACATCCTGTACCCGATCTCGATCCTGAGGTGATCATAAAAGCGGTGCAGAGGTTTACAGGGCGCCTGCTCCAGATGCCACCGCCCTTTTCCGCGGTCAAGCACAACGGACAACCACTGTACAAACTTGCCCGTAAGGGGATTTTTGTAGAGAAGGCACCCCGCACTATCGAGGTCTTTTCCTTTGAATTGCCGGAGATCACCCTTCCTGATATAAACTTCAGAATCTGTTGTACGAAGGGGACATATATAAGATCTATAGCGCATGAACTGGGGGAATATCTGGGGACGGGAGGTCATCTTGCCGCCCTTAGAAGGGTGCAGAGCGGTCTGTTCGGCATTGAGCAGGCCGTAGATCTGGGCAGGTTTGATGAGATAGTGTCAGCGGGCAGGCTTTCCGAGATTATAACGCCTATAGATGTAGTGTGCGTAAAGGCAGAGACGATCTAGTTGCAGGGCCTTGCCTTTCGGCAGAAGGATTCGATTGGACTTAACTATTTTTATAAATTTAATAAATAAGGAGGAAACAGACGGTGGTTCTCACGCCAGAACTTAAAAAGGATTTGATAGAGAAATATAAGCTCCATATGACCGATACCGGTTCGCCGGAGGTTCAGATCGCCCTTTTGAGCGCAAGGATAGGGTATCTAACAGAACATTTTAAGGGGCACCAAAAAGACCACAGTTCAAGACAAGGGCTTTTAAGGTTAGTCAGCCGCAGGAGACGCCTGCTTGATTATCTCAAGAACAAAGACATCGAAAGATACAGAAATATCATAAGGGAGCTCAATATCAGGAAGTAAGATAAAGGATGTGAATAGATGAACAAGGTGGAAACACAGATAAACGGCATGACCTTTAGCCTCGAGACCGGTCGCCTGGCAAGACAGGCAAGCGGATCGGTACTGGCAAGTGTTGGGGAGACTGTGGTCCTGGTGACGGTCGTAAGCTCGCCGGATATAAAGGAGGGGGTAGATTTTTTACCGCTCATTGTGGATTATCAGGAGATGTTCTATGCCGCTGGTCGTATCCCTGGGGGCTATTTCCGGAGGGAGGTCGGTAGGCCAAGCGAGAAGGAGACGCTGACTTCAAGGCTCATAGACAGACCCCTCAGGCCCAGGTTCCCCAAGGGGTATCGTTATGACACCCAGATTATCGCTACGGTCTTGTCTGCCGATCCTGAGGTTGATCCGGATGTTATCGCCATAACCGGCGCTTCGGCTGCACTCTGTGTCTCTGATGTGCCATTCGACGGCCCGATAGCGGGGGTCAGGGTGGGCAGGGTGAATGGTTCTTTTGTGGTCAACCCAACCAAGACCCAGCTTGCCGCCTCTGACCTTAATCTTATAGTGGCTGGCTCAAAAGATGCAGTTGTCATGGTCGAAGGCGGTGCCAATATACTGCCGGAACAAGTCGTCTTGGACGCCATTTTTTTTGGCCATGCGGCACTCCAGCCCCTTATTGAACAACAGGAAGAACTGATGCGGCTTGCAGGAAGACCGAAGAGGGCTATTACATCGGTGGATATAGACCCGCTTCTTGCGAAGAGGGTGCGCGAGCTTGCCACAGACGGCCTCAGGGCTGCCCTCTCCAAGGTGGCCAAGGTCGAGAGATCCGAGGCCGTCAGGGGCGTAGTGAAGGCTGCCCTGGAAGCGGTGACTATGGAGCGGCCGGGTAGTGAGCAGGAGGCGTCCGAGGTATTGAAAGAGCTTGAAAAGGAGATCATGAGGGGAATGATTGTGGATGGAAGGCGTCGCATAGACGGCAGGGCCTTTGATGAGGTCCGTCCCATAACATGTTTTGTAGGAGACTTGCCAAGGACGCACGGCTCAGCCGTCTTTACCAGGGGCGAGACCCAGGCGCTCGTGGTGGCGACATTGGGCAGTTCCGAAGATGAGCAGCGAATAGAGTCGCTGGGCGGCGAGATACTCAAAAACTTCATGCTCCACTACAACTTCCCGCCATACTGCGTTGGAGAGGTTAGGCCGCTGAGAGGCCCTGCAAGGCGCGACATAGGTCATGGGGCATTGGCGGAACGCGGGCTTTTGAGCGTAATGCCTTCGCCTGACGTTTTTCCTTATACCATCCGTGTGGTTTCAAACGTGTTGGAGTCTAACGGCTCCTCATCTATGGCCACCGTCTGCGGCGCCACTCTGGCTATGATGGATGCAGGCATACCGATAAAGGAAATGGTGGCCGGTGTGGCCATGGGTCTTATAAAAGAAGGGGATGACTTCATAATCCTTTCCGATATACTTGGTGATGAAGACCATCTCGGCGACATGGACTTTAAAGTGGTTGGTACAAAAGACGGGGTTACAGCCCTTCAGATGGACATCAAGATATCTGGGATCACCAAAGAGGTGCTCGAAAAGGCGCTGGATCAGGCCAAGGAGTCAAGGGGTTTTATACTCGGTGAGATGAGAAAGGTGATGGACAGACCGAGGGAGGAGCTCTGTTTTTATGCACCCAGAATAACCACTTTGCAGATCAATCCTGACAGGATTAAAGATCTGATAGGGCCCGGCGGGAAGAATATCAGGGGGATCACATCTGCCTGCGGGGTCAAGATAGACGTGGATGACTCCGGCCGCGTAAACATATTCGCTTCGTCCGGGGATGCGGCCGAGAAGGCTGTAAGCATGATAAAAGGACTTACTAGAGAGGCTGAGGTGGGCGAGATTTACGAGGGTACGGTCAAAAAGATCGTAGAATTTGGGGCATTTGTAGAGATATTCCCTGGCACCGATGGGTTGCTTCATATTTCACAGATAGAAAACAGGCGGATAAATGATGTCCACGAGGTGTTGAATGAAGGCGACAGGGTCCTTGTAAAGGTGCTTGAAATCGACAAGCAGGGCAAGATAAGACTCAGCCGCAAGGCCGTTTTAAACAATGGGCAAGAGAGGGCCGGCGCGATTAAGTAATGGAAGGCGTATATTCAAAATCAGTCCTTCAAAACGGGGTGAGGGTCATTACGGAGAAGATACCCGATGTCCGTTCCGTATCTGTGGGGATATGGGTAGCCGCTGGATCGAGGGACGAGGACCGAGATGAGGCTGGGATATCGCATTTTATCGAACATATGGTTTTCAAGGGGACTGAGCGGTATTCTTCTCTTGATATCGCGAAGATATTCGATCAGATGGGCGGCATATCTAATGCTTTTACCTCAAAAGAGATCACCTGTTTTCATGTTAAGGTCCTGAAGAACCACATGGATAAGGCCGTCGGCCTCCTGTCCGATATGTTTCTTCATTCGGTCTTTGATCCTGTTGAGATAGAAAAGGAGTGTCAGGTGGTACTCCAGGAGATTGGCATGGTTGAAGACTCGCCGGATGACCTGATCCACGACCTGTTTTGTGAGGCCTATTGGCCTGATCACGGTCTCGGTCGCTCGATCCTTGGGACCAGGGAGACGGTTTCGGCGTTTGATTCCGATTCCATAAGGCGGTATATGAGCAAGGTATACAAGGGGTCAAAGGTCATTGTGGCCGCTGCAGGGGATGTGGACCATGAGGCTTTTCGCGATAGGATAAACGGGCTCTTTGACGTTCTTGCCGATGGAAACGGCGTTGTCGCCAGATCGGCCCCACTCCCGAAGGCCGGTATCCGTTTTGTCAGGAAGGAATTGGAGCAGGCGCATATACTTTTCGGCTTCAAAGGGCCATCTGTTACAGATAAGTGGCGTTTTACCGCGATGCTTTTTAATGTAATACTAGGCGGCTCAATGGGCTCAAGGCTATTTCAGGAGGTGAGAGAGAAGAGAGGGCTTGCATATTCGGTCTATTCCTTTCTCTCGTCATATGAAGATGCAGGCCTTCTTGGTACCTATGCAGCTGTGGCCCCTGACAATGTCTCGGCGGTGGCTGAGATTATACGTGGCGAGATAATGAAATTGGCCACGTGTCCTTTGTTGATTGAGGAATTGGATGCAGCCAGGGATCATCTGAAGAGTGAATTGCTCCTTTTGTCGGAGAGTACAGACGTAAGGATGGCCAGGCTTGCAAAAAATGAGATAGCATATGGAAGGCAGGTGTCTTACGATGAGGTGGTGGACAATATAGAGGCGGTTTCCAGTGAAGACATAATTGCCTTTGCGGATGCATGCCTCAGCGGCGATGCCTCGTTGGTCTGTCTTGGTCCTGTTTCAGACGCGGAGGTCCATAGATGCGCCGGGTTGATCTAGGGAAGCGATTGTATATTGACTGTAAGACTAAATCGCACTAAAAGGTCTCCATGTTTTCAGAGAAAATTTACGATCCGCCCCCTCTTTCCATAGGTAATTTGGTAGCCCCTTTGCCCATAATTCAAGGGGGGATGGGCATAGGTATCTCAATGTCGGGCCTTGCCTCTGCAGTTGCGCGGGCAGGCGGCATAGGGGTCATTGCGGCGGTCATGATAGGCATTACTGAGCTGGATTTCCACAAAGACCAGAAGGGCAGCACGTTCCGCGCCCTTGAGAAACAGATCAAGGCGGCGAAAGAGGCTGCACCCGGCGGGATTATAGGCGTAAACATCATGGTGGCCTTACAGGACTACGATGAGCTGGCAAGGATCGCCGCCGTTTCAGGGGCCGATCTGATAATAAGCGGCGCTGGTCTCCCTTTAAGACTCCCAGGCCTAATTCCAGATGGCTGCGATATAAAGTTGGTCCCCATCGTCTCTTCAGGGCGTGCGGCTCAGATCATTTGTCGCAGATGGAACGAACACTTCAGGCGTCTGCCGGATGCCATAGTTGTAGAGGGTCCGATGGCCGGGGGACACCTGGGTTTTAAGCGTGAAGAGCTGGATGACCCTAAAAATGCGATTGAGACATTGACCCTTGAGGTCATAGAGGCTGTCAGGCCGTTTGAGGTCATGGCAGGCCGCAGGATACCGGTTATTGCAGCAGGCGGCATATATACCGGTGAAGACATCTATAAATTTATAAAAATGGGTGCAGCCGGTGTCCAGATGGGTACCAGATTTGTGGCTACCTACGAGTGCGATGCCTCTGACAGGTTTAAACAGGCCTATATCCAGGCCAAAAAAGAAGATATCGAGATCATAGTCAGCCCGGTGGGGCTTCCTGGGCGGGCATTAAGGAGTCCGTTTATTGAAAAGGCAAAGAGAGGCGAAAAAAGGCCCCGTATCTGCGTCAACAAGTGCATCAAGACCTGCAATTTTAAAGAGACACCCTATTGCATAAGTATGGCCCTTATAAACGCCCAGAGGGGCAATTTGGATGCGGGTTTTGTCTTCTGTGGCGCCAATGTATGGCGTGTGGACAAGATTGTCTCCGTTCAGGAACTCATGGATGAACTTGTAGAGGGTTATCGGGCTGCCGCCCGACTGTCAAACCGTTGAAAAACGCCCGTTTGTGTTGCGTGTACTCTATAGTATTTCCACCCATCCATACCTGTCTTCCAGCTCGCCGTATTGGATGCCTGTAATCTCGTCAAAGAGGGCCTGGGCATAAGGACCGGTATTCCCACCGTTTATGCGGTAGCTTTCGCCCTTGTAAAAAAGGGACCCGACTGGCGAGATCACGGCTGCTGTCCCTGTGCCGAAACACTCCTTGAGTCTGCCGTCCTTCGCCTTTTCAATCACTTCGTCGATGGGTATGGCCCTTTCCTCGACCTTTAGGCCTTGTGTCTTTGCGATCCTAATAACAGAGTCCCTTGTTATGCCAGGCAGGATGCTCCCGGATAGGGCTGGTGTCGCTAGGACGTCTTCAAATAGGAAAAAGATGTTCATAGTGCCCACCTCTTCCACATAGCGGCGTTCGACGGCGTCCAACCACAAGACCTGGGTAAAGCCGAGCTTCTTTGCCTCTTCAGAGGCCATGAGGCTTGCGGCATAATTCCCTGCGTTTTTGGATTCACCAACCCCACCCCTCACAGCCCTTGCATATTTATCCGTCACGAATATTTTGACAGGGTTGAAGCCTTCCGAATAGTAAGCCCCGACCGGGCTCAGGATGACGGCGAAGAGGTATTTTTTCGATGGGCGTACGCCTAAAAACGCCTCTGTAGCGATCATGAAAGGGCGTATGTAAAGCGATGTCCCGCGGGCCGATGGCACCCACCTTTCGTCTATCTTGACCAGTTGTTTTATGGCCGTGACTGCCAGGTCTTCATCGACTTGCGGCATGCACATGCGCCATGCAGAACGATTGAGCCTCTTGACGTTGTCCCTAGGTCTGAACAGACGAATCTTCCCGTCACTGCATCTGTAGGCCTTCAACCCTTCAAATATCTCTTGGCCATAGTGGAAACACACCGAGGCCGGGTCCATGGAAAAATTCCCATATGGCACCACCCTTGGATTGTGCCAGCTCAGCTCTTCCTCGTAGTCCATGAGGAACATGTGGTCTGTAAAATAGACACCGAACTTGAGGTTGTCTTGTGGTGGGAGCCTCTTCCGCCTTGAATCGTCCAGCAAGAGTGTCTTGATATCCACTTTGCATCTTTCCTTTCCCGATTATTTTTTAAGGCATCTCTAAAAAACGCCCGTTTGTCCGACGGCCTTGCCATCGAATAAAATTTTTTGATTTTTAAAGGCACCTTTTAGTCTGCAAGGATAATTTGTTAACCCAATATGTCTGTAATGCAAGTTTATTTTTTATCGGCCCTGTCCTCTTCAAGCCATTTTCCCACAAATATCGTCCTTTGCAGATCCGCCCTTCCGATGGTATGCGGGGTATAAGGGATGAGCGGTTGGCCCTTTGGCCTCAAATTGTCGAATACGACGTCACCTCTGGCGTTAACATAGCTTATGGAGATGTCAAGGAGGGGCCTCATGACCCTTAGCCTGCCGTCCCGGTCTTCCCCGAGCACGACGGGCCACCAGCGCCTCTCTGAAAAGACTTGGAACCACAGACCGAGTCTGGCCTGGCCTGTGAACTTGTCGGTCATGGTTATCGTGTCGGTCTTGCCTGAGTTGTGATCCGTGACCGCCTTTTCGATCTCGCTTGAGCCCTGAACGGCCAGATAGGTCCAGTCATCGAAGATGGGGCTCTCCTGGAGGACCAGGGAGCGCCCCTTGTCATAAAAACCCCATAGCGCATGGCAGGCGTCGCAGCTCACCCGGCCCAGGTCTCCTTTCCTGTGGCCGATTATGCCTGGGTCCATCGGCATCCCTTTTCCTTCCCCACCGGTACTGTGGCACTCGATACAGGAGATGGTCTTTGTTCCCCCTTCTTTATCATGGGTACCTTTTTGGCATGGACCTTTGATGTGGCAGGCGGTGCAGGGCATCCCGTATCTTTTATGGACGTCCGGTGTCATGTCGTGCCATTCAACGCCGTAAGGCCTTGGAATGTGCCGACCCTTTACAAGCGGGGCGCGGAAGTCATCCTCAAAGTCCTTTTCGAACCTGCCGTAGTAGTCCCAGCCCACAAAATTTCCATAGTGGCAGGCGAGGCAGTTTTCATCGCTGACCTGCCTTTTAAACCTGTGGTCGATACGGTCCTTCAGACACGCCCTGGCCTTTATTGGAAGGTGGCACGCTGCGCAGCCTGTCCCGCGTCTTACACCGGCGTAGTCATCACCTTCATAATACACATGGCAGAGGAGACAGCGTCTTCTTAAGAGGTCCGCCACAATCCCTCTTTCCGTGCCGGGTGGCCCCATGTTTGCAAGGTCTTTTATAGATGGCGTCCTATCTTCCGGGAAAAACGCACCCCACAGCGCGCCTATCTCATCTCTTAGAGTAAAATGGGCGGAGGCCTCTGCCGAGGCGACTTCGTCTTTGTGGCACCTGCCGCAGACCTCAGCCATGCGACCTGGACCGGAGGGCCGTGCTATCAACCCTTGATGCGCCCCCTTTATGGTCTTTGCAGCCTCATTCCCCCTGTGACAGGTTGTGCAGCCGATATCGTGGGGAGGGTCAATATCCACCTTATGGCAGACTCGACAGCCAGTCCTGGCCAGGGGAGATCGGACCTCAGGGTTGCTGCAGGCCGAGACAAGACCCAATGCAAGTGCGGACAAGATGGTTATGAGGTAAAATTTTATCGTTCTCTTTCGGGACATGATATGACATTAAAAAACAATTCCTTTGATTTTGCCATAACATATTTAAGCAGTTTCCAGTTTCACGGCTTCAGGCTCGGGCTCGAGAGGATCACGGCCGTCCTTTCGACCATGGGGAACCCGCATCTTTCTTACCCGTGCATCCATGTGGCAGGGACAAACGGCAAGGGCTCTGTCTGCGCAACGGTCGCAAGCATCCTTACAAAGGCAGGCTTCAAGACCGGGCTATACACCTCGCCGCATCTCGTCTCTCTTCGGGAGCGCTTCAGGATAGACGGTGAAGAGATAGGCGAAGAGGCGCTTGGCAGGCTTATATTCAAGATCAAGTCCCTTGTGGACCGCGGCTATGAGCTCAGTTATTTTGAATACACCACGGCCATCGCCATGGAGTGGTTCAGACAGGAGGGGGTGGATATGGCGGTGTTTGAGACCGGTCTCGGCGGAAGGCTCGATGCGACGAACGTGCTTACGCCGCTTGTCTCTGTGATAACCAATGTCTCGTTTGATCATATGGCCTATCTGGGGACGACACTTTCAGGGATTGCCCATGAAAAGGCCGGCATTATAAAAACGGGAGCGCCCGTGGTCTCAGGGGTGATGGATGACCCTCCCCGCGAGGTGATAAGGGCAAGGTGCAGAGAGATGAACGCCCCTTTGTGGGAGCTTAGGAGGGATTTTGACGTAAAGGTGAAGTCAGATGGGCTTTTGGATTACAAGGGCCATGACATGGAGGTCTGCGACATAAGACTGAGGCTTGCCGGTGCGCACCAGGCATTGAACCTTGCCCTGTCCCTTGCGGCCTGTGAAAGGCTCATGGAGAGGGGTGTTAGTCTTCCTATGACGGCCATTAAAGACGGCATAAGCAAGGTCTTTTGGCCATGCAGGGCCGAGTTTTTGCATGGCCCATGCCTTGCCCTGATAGACGGGGCGCACAACCCGGCAGGCGTCCAGGCCCTTAATGCGCTGCTTGCGGATTTTGTCCAAAATGAGGGCGCGGAATATCACCCAAGGGTGCTCCTTTGGGCATGCTCAAACGAGGGGAAAGACAAGGACTTTGTATCGATGCTTTCTGATATCGCCCCATTTTTTGAAGATGTGATTGTAACAGAGCCGCCTGGGCCGAGGCACCCTGTGACCGTGGAGGAGTGGCGGGCGAGAGGCGGGCTTTCTGACGCCGCGGCCCTTGAGAAGGACTGGCAAAGGGCCTTGGAAGCGGCCTTGTCAATAGCCAGCGTGGGCGGGCGGAGGGGCCTCATGTGTGTGGCCGGCTCGCTTTATCTTGCCGGTGCAGTAAGGGAGAGGCTCATACAGTCTGGTTTTACACCCTCATAATCAGTGCGCAGGACCAATGAAACAGAAACCATCCTCCATCAATATAGTCTGGCTGGCTATGGTTGTTTTGGCCACAATTACCGCCTCCTACACAGACCGCATGGACGCGCTTACCAGGGCCTTGTTCGAGTCGGCCAAGGATGCGGTTGAGCTGTCTATAAGTCTCATCGGACCAATGGCGCTCTGGCTTGGGATCATGAAAGTGGCTGAGGTTGGCGGACTCATGCAGACCATTGCCAGATGGATGCGGCCTGTAATGGTTCGTCTGTTTCCAGAGGTGCCGGGCGATCATCCTGCCATGAGCGCCATGATTATGAATATGGCGGCCAATGCCATGGGCTTGGGTAACGCGGCGACCCCCATGGGGATCAAGGCCATGCAGGAGCTGGAGAAATTGGCGCCGGAAAAGGGCACGGCAACGGACGCCATGTGTCTATTTTTGGCGATCAACACATCCAGCGTAACCTTGCTGCCTCTAGGGGTGATCACTATCCGGGCAGCGGCCAACGCCAAAAACCCTGCTTCCATTTTTATACCGACCTTGATTGCGACCTGCTGTTCCACTGTTGTTGCCGTTTTGGCGGCTAAATTTATGGCAGGCAGAGGGCGCGGGCCGGAATTGGCTGGCGGTCTTGAAACACCAAAGCCGAATAAAGATGAAGAGACCTGTTTCAATGCCACCTCCATGCCTGCATTGGATCCGCCAGGTCTTGGCGGTAGAATATTTGCATGGCTTATTGTTGCCGCCTTTATTGGAGGTGTTGGCTATCAGATGAGCAGGGCCGCTGCCCCCTTTGTCCTTTCATCCGTCGTACTTAACAGCATTTCCAACTGGTTGATACCAATGCTGTTTTCCGGCCTTTTGATCTTCGGCTATCTGCGTGGGGTCAAGGTCTATGAGGCCCTGACCGATGGCGCAAGGGATGGTTTTACAACCGTCATCCGCATCATCCCATTTATGGTGGCTATTTTCGTAGCCATCGGCATGTTCAGGGCCAGCGGGGCCATGGACATCATGATCGGTATCTTGTCGCCTTTTACATCGGCGGTTGGAATGCCGCCCGAGGCCTTGGCCGTGGCCCTTATGCGGCCCCTTTCCGGAAGCGGCTCTTTCGCCATGATGAGCGAGATCGTGAAGCAATCGCCGGATAGCTTCCTCGCCGCCCTGGTCTCGGTGATCCAGGGTTCCACAGAAACCACCTTTTATGTACTGGCCGTATATTTCGGAGCGGTCGGCGTCAGAAGGACCAGGCACGCCCTCCCTGCCGCGCTCTGTGCAGACGCCGCTGGTGTCATCGCCTCGGTTGCGATATGCCATCTTTGGTTCGGCTGAAATATTCTCCCTCGCAGACCCCTGTTGCTACATTAGCTAGCAATTAAAAATGCCTATTCTTTTTACTCGCCGATCCCCCAGCCTGAGATATTCAACAGCGACCAGGGTCTCAGTTTACGGGCACCGAGTTTACCTGACGGCTTGAGAGCCTCCCTGTTGTCTAACGTACGGCTTAGGGGCGGCACACATGTGAAGCAACCGACCTGGAATCACCACTGAATCTTATGTGGGGCACGGCCTTGGGAAAACGCTGCGTTGTTTGCTGTCCCTTGCAGCCGATTGTTGTGCGCTTTATTGTTATTTACTTACTATAAATTCCAATCGTTGCATTGCCGTTTTAATTTTACCATCACTATCTGGTGCATGCTTTGCAATGTACCTTGTAGCGATCAACTCAATAAAACAATTTTTTAAATTCTCTGGTACCCGATAAAGATACGGCAACCAAGTAGTCCGTATCCAACCCCTAAACTTTTCAATATCTCCGTGAACCATAGTTTTTGGTTTTAATTCAAGATGTTGAATTTTAAATCCTACTTCTTTAAGCCAAGGTTCATATTCTTTTGGCGAATAGAATCCATAAGGAAAGGAAAAATCTTTAAAATATTCATTCCATGGACTTTCGTACATTATTTCATCTAAAATCTCTACAATATTTGCAGCATTACCCTTGCCACCCATTTGAATAATAGCTTTCCCTTTCGGTTTTAATGCTTGATATATCCCCTTTAGTACAGGTTTATGATTGATAATCCAGTGAAGCGCTGCGCTTGAAAAGACAATATCAAATTCTTCTCGGAAGGATAATGCACAAGCATCCATTTGCTGAAAAAATAGATTAGGATATTGTGAAATTGGGAATTTATTGGAGGCAAGAGTTATCATTTTTTCTGAATTATCAATCCCAACCACCTGACCCTTAGGGACATATTTTGCGATTTCAGCCGTAACTTTTCCATCGCCACAGCCAATATCAAGTACATATTCATGTCCTTCTAACTGGATTTTCTCTATTAATTCTCTTGCCCATAATTGTTGTGAAACAGAATGCATTGCATAGTCCTCCGCATCCCATTCATATTTATCCTGATATGGATCTTCTCTCATATTCTTCCACTGGCTACTGATTACCATTTAAGTCCGTCCGCCGGACTCCGGATGGCCCGCGGTTGGTTAAGGATATGGGTGTGTATATTATCCAGTTTCTTTGCATCGAAGCGTTATTGCCGCCCCATTCTGTAGTTGGGCACTACCTTCTTGGGCCAGTTTATAGGTGGTCGATCTGTCTGTCTTCAGGTGTTATGTTGCTTTAATGGCTGTGAGCCACTTGATTTCCATCATTTTTCTTCAATCACGAGGGTGAGTGAACGGGAACACGCTTGCCCTGCGATAGTTATGTCGTAGCTGCTGATGGGTACACCTTGTAAAGCAAGTGCCGCCCGTATTTCGCCAGATCCATTACATCTTCTCAATCAAACGGAATGACTTCAAAGCGAAGCGCATCAACGGCGGCCAAATTATGTTCGCGCCGCATGCCCTTGTATGCACCGAAGTAGAGCTCATGAAGCACAATTGCAGACAGGCCAATATCGTTTAATATATATCTAAAAATAATATATTAAGAGTGCTAAGTCGAGATCCAAAAAGAAAAATAAAAAAGACAGGCGTATCTCTGTATCTTTCTGTACATGTTGCTGTTAATTTTTTATCTTAGGAGGTATGAAATGACAAGCCGTGTTCATCTTTAATGGCCTTATAAAGGGCATCGGCGTCGCTGACATGAGCCAACTCTACCTCAACATGAGTTATCAAGGGAAAGGCCGGATTCTCCATACCCCTGCCTTGAGTAAGTCCCTGCAATCTGCGCCTGACAGCCCTTGCCTTTATGACCATCATAGCCGGAATCAGGATCAGACGGATTTTGCAAAGAATTTGAGGGGACATCCTTTCCACCGACATTGCTTTTTCAGAACCTGCAATAGAACAGGAAGCGCCTGGCGAATATGATGCCTGAGGAATCCTGTCCAGTAAAGGGGTTTTTTTGTGGTCTTTTATGTTGAGTATGACATATTTCTAACAGCTTGATATTTAGTCAGATATATACCATACTGTGCATTCAAAAACGACGTTATTTTATGCTTTTGTGAATAATTTGAATAAGTTAAATCTGTAGATACTTTTTACAAAACCATCATAAACATAAATTAGACTTCCTATAGGGATAGCTGTATGAACGACTCCAGCGCCGCGCTTTCGGACAAACACGGGAGAGAAATCACCTATTTGAGGATATCCATAACAGACAGATGCAATCTGCGGTGCAGTTACTGCACGCCGAGGGACGGTCAGGTCAATTGGCTTTCCCATGAAGACATCCTCAGCTATGAAGAGATAGAGAGGCTTGCTAATGCCTTTTCAGGGCTTGGCGTGAGAAAGATACGTCTGACCGGCGGCGAACCCCTGGTGCGAAAGGGGGTGGAGGGTCTGGCGGGCCGCCTGATCAAAATCCCTGGAATAAAAGAGGTCTGTCTTACCACAAACGGCATCCTTCTTGGAGATATGGCGACCCCCTTGTTCGATGCGGGCGTAAGACACATAAACATAAGCCTCGATACCCTTAAGCCCGAACGCTTCCTGAAGATCACCGGAAAAGATCTCTTTCAAAATGTATGGCAGGGCATAGAAAAGGCCATAGAGACCCGCTTTACAAAGATCAAGCTGAACGCCGTGGCCATGAAGGGCGTAAACGATGACGAAATAGTGGACCTCGCAAGGCTGAGCCTCGAACTTCCGCTTGAGGTGAGATTTATTGAATTCATGCCGGTAGGAAGCGCCATCACCTGGGAAAAATCAAGGCATCTGAACTGTGACGCAATAAAAGAGATGGTCGAGAGGTCGCTTGGTGATCTAATCCCTGTCTCACAGGGCAAAGACTCGGGCCCGGCCATGATCTACCGCCTTAAAGGCGCAAAGGGGAGCGTAGGATTCATAAGCCCTTTAAGCCGCCACTTCTGCGGCACATGTAACCGGGTCAGGATCACGCCCGATGGCCGTTTGAGGCTCTGTCTCTTTTCAGACAATGAGATAGATTTGAAGGGATGGCTCAGGGCCGGGATTTCGAATGATGAACTCAAAATATTTCTGAAAGAGGCCATAGCCCAAAAACCCAAGGGGATCATATCTCTTAAGGACGAAACCCCACATTGCACACGGGCGATGTCCAGGATAGGAGGATAACCGATGGAAAAGACCGCGTTTGTCTTCCCTGGGCAGGGTTCGCAATATATCGGCATGGGCAAGGCCTTCCTTGAGACGCTTTCCCGTGCGCGGGAGATATTTGAGATCGGGGAGGCCGTAACCGGCATTCCGCTGAAGACCCTGTGTCTCGAAGGCCCGATGGATGAGCTCACAAAGACCGCAAATCTCCAGCCTGCCTTGACGGCGATAGATACCGTCTGCGCCGCGGCAGCGATGGACAGCGGCCTCATGCCAGGCGCGGTTGCCGGTCACAGCCTTGGCGAATACCCGGCACTCTGGGCCGCGGGGGTCATTGGGCTTGAAGATCTGTTCCGGCTTGTCCAGGCGCGAGGGCGTCTCATGGAAGAGGCCGGGGCCAGGAGGCCCGGGGCGATGGCTGCTATCATCGGGCTCAAGAAGGCTGAACTGGACGGGCTCATTCAGCCCCTTGCCTTGCAGGGGGTCATAGCCGCCGCGAATCACAACAGCCCTGAACAGATAGTGGTGACCGGCGAAAAGGCGCTCGTTGACGCCCTTGCGGGGCTTGTAAAGGAAAGGGGGGCAAGGGCCGTACCTCTCAAGGTGGGGGGGGCGTATCACAGCCAGCTCATGAAAAATGCGGCGGATAAATTCGCCAGATTGCTTGAAGAGGTGAGATTTTCGCCGCCAAAGACACCATTCTATAGCAATGTCACGGCAGGGCCTGAAAACGACCCGGAAGTCATAAAAGGCCTCATGGCAAGGCAGATGTGCGAGCCTGTCAGATGGTATGAAATAGTGACAAACATGGTCAGGGACGGCGTCAAGGAATTTATCGAACCCGGGCCCAAAAATGTCCTCTCAAATCTAGTAAAGAAGTGCCTGCCCCAGGGTGAGGTCAGGGTCTTCCAGATAGATGACCCTGAAGGACTGAAGGCCTGCCTCTCTCAAAGATAATATCTTGGTAAGACCCTTGCACAACTATCCATGCATGGTATGGCTGGGTTCGGCATCCCGACAAGGAGGCCATGGATGGCCTCCGCCTGGCTTGTGGACAGGATGTCCACTGCCGGGAAAAGGGATGCCGAACCCAGCCATACCAGTGGCGCAGGTGTTTTTTTGATTATAATCCTTGCTTAAGCCGCCTGCATTCCATATCATTGGAAGGAGGAGGATTTTATGCAAAGGAACAAGATCATATTCGCCCTTGGAATCATCATCATTTTCGCCATCGCAGGCGGCGCCCTTTCAGTTATATTCACCAGGTTTATAGACTTTAGCGAGACGTCCGGAGACTTAGCCACCCATCAAAAGACTGGGACAACCGTCCAGCCAGGCATGGCGGCGGTAAAGGTGGAAGGTGTCGCCGCCTTCAATCCTCCGTCCCTTGAATCCGCGCCCGCAGACATAAAAGATGCAGTCATGCTCGGCCACAATATCCTGACAAATACCAGAAAATATGCAGGCGGCTACGTTGGGAACAAGCTCACCTGCTCAAATTGTCACTTCAAGGGGGGCGTAACCCGGGGCGGGGAAAACGGAGGCCTCTCGCTTGTTGGGGTAGGGGCCACCTACCCTGCCTACAAAAAGAGACAAAATTACGCGGTTCACCTCATTACCCGGACAAACGACTGTTTTCAGCGGAGCATGAACGGCAGACCCCTGCCGGCAGACAGCAGGGAGATGACGGCCATCGTCACCTACTATCAGTGGATATCAAAGGGGCTCCCCATCTACGGAAAAATCCCATGGCCGGGCCTGAAACACCTGAAGAGCAATCATAAGCCTGATGAGACAAAGGGGACACAGGTCTTTGCACAAAAATGCGCCATATGCCATGGGACAAGCGGCCAGGGGTCTTCGGCTGCACCGCCTCTTTGGGGCAATGATTCCTTTAATGACGGCGCAGGAATGGCGAAACTGGCCAACCTCGCCGCCTTTGCCCATTTCAACATGCCGTTGGGAAACCCCGACCTCTCAGTCGAAGACGCCCTGGATGTGGCGGCGTTTGTCATAACCAGACCCAGACTCCATTTCACTGCAAAAGCAAAATAAGGGGGCTAAAATATGGAATTCCCCATCTTTCAGTTCCCATACCTTGGAACCGGCATGGTTATAGCCCTGGATGCCGTCCTCCATGTAATCATCAGCCATGGCCTTGCCATAGGCGCGGTCTTGTTCATCGTCATAAGCGAATATCTCGGGCTTAAAAGGGCGTCCAGGGATTGGGAAGATTTTTCAAGGGATTTCCTAAAATTCACAATCATCATCACTACAGGGATCGGGGCGGTGACAGGGGTTGGGATATGGTTTATCCCAAGCGCCCTTTCGCCTCGCGGCATAGGGTCAATGCTCAGGGTCTTCTTCTGGCCCTGGTTTATCGAATGGATGGTCTTTACCTGCGAGGTGATATTCATCCTTGCCTATTATTTTACCTGGGGAAAATGGCAGGGTGAGAAAAAGAGGAGGCATGTCTTTCTCGGCGTGGCCTATCTCTCTTTCGCCTTTATATCCGCCACGCTCATTACAGGCATTTTAGGCTTCATGCTCACATCAGATGGATGGCCGTGGGACAGGGGTTTCTGGTCGGCATTTTTAAATCCCAGTTATACGCCGCAGCTCTTTTTAAGAATCAGCGCCGGTCTTTCGATCGGGGCGCTATTCTCTTCGGCGTTTCTCCTCTTTACTCGAAGAGATAGCGCCTTCAGACAGGAGGCGCTTGGATTTTTCGCAAAGGCCGCGATTATTTCATTTTCTGCCACGATTCTGTTCACCTGGTGGTATTTTACCGTGATCCCTTCGGCGTTTAAGACCCATGCCATATTTGCAGTCCTCACCTCCCGCCTTTCGCAGGAGCCACAGATCTTCTGGTATGCAAACGCCGGCGGCGTACTTCTGTTGTTTGTAACGGCCATGGTCTCATTCGGGGGTTCATGGAGAGGTCCGGCAGTCCTGGCGAAGGTGCTGATCATCCCTGCGCTCCTGGCAGCGATGACATTTGTGACGGAATTTGAACGGATCAGGGAGTTCATAAGGGGGCCGTATCTCATGCCTGGATATATGTATGCAAACCAGGTGCTCATAAGCGAGACCCCGCTTCTCAAAAAAGTCGGGATGCTTAAAAACGACCTCTGGTTCAGCCATGCGCCTGGCAATCAGGAGGCAGCGGTTCAGGGCGCATATCTCTTCGCCCGCAATTGCTCGACCTGCCACACCATCGGCGGGATAAACGACATCGCAGAGAGGGTAAAAGGACGTACAGAGGACGGAATATTTGTGCTCCTCGGCCATACCAGCGACATGGTCCCCTTCATGCCACCTTTTTCGGGGACAGAGGATGAGCGAAGGACATTGGCCGGCTTTCTCTATGAACTCTCAAAAGGAACGGTCAAGTTACACGACCCGTCCCGTCTTGTCCCTTTAACCGGAGACGAAAATCATGGATAGATTATCCGATCTCCTTCTGGTTGCGCCCATCTCTCAAACCCTGCTCAGGGGGCTCCTTTTCGCATCATTTACACTTCACATGCTATTTGTCCTTCTGACCCTGGGAACGGCCATCCTCGCCATCTACTATTTCATTGATTCCCAGTGCGGCGGCCGCGCGAAGGAACTCAGATTCGATAAAAGGATCCTTAAAACCTTTATGGCGCACAAGAGCCTGGCAGTGGTCCTGGGGGTCGCGCCCCTGCTCCTCATCCAGGTAGGCTACACGGTCCCTTTCTTCACCGCCGTGAATCTCTTCGCCCCGTACTGGATGTCGGTGATCGTGTTTCTGATTGTCGCCTTCCTTGCCTTTGACGCCCTGGGGCACAGAATATATTTGCACAGATATATCCATCTGGCATTAGGTACGGTCGCCCTTATATTTCTCCTTGCCGTGCCCGGGTTGTTTTCCGCCATCCTTACAGCGTTTGAAAATCCTGATAAATGGCCACAAATAACGAGCGACAGCTACCGGCTGACCGGAGCGCTGGCCATCCGCTGGCTGTTCAGATATCTCCATGTACTTGGCGCGGGCGTTGTATTCGGGGCAGGATTCCATTACTTTTTTACCGCAGAGGACGAAACAGAAAGAAAAGCCCTTCAGAGATGGCTTGTAGCCGGGATTTTGCTCCAGTTTATCCTTGGCATAATGCTCTATGGAGTATTTCCGTCAAACCCAGGTCATCCCGTCATTATCTATCTGTTTACTGGCATTGCTGCCGCATCTTTCCTCCTGTGGCTCGTCTTTTTCGCGGCGGAAAGGGGTCTGCTTCTGAATATCAAGATCATCCTTCCGGTCTTGATGCTCGTGCTGGTCTCGATGCTCCTGACCAGGCAGTTTCTGCAGGACAGGGCGCTTATCCCCCTCCAGAAAAGGCTTGAGGCAAACGCCGTAGCATACGGAAATGCGCTCAGGCCTTTTGAACAACAGGCATTGGCTGGATATGGGGCGGTCCTCAAGGTGGTCTATGACAATGGCAAGACCATATACGCCAGAAGTTGCGCCTTTTGCCATGGGGAAAATGGGGACGGAAAGGGTGTTGAGGCAAAGGGGCTTGCCATACCTCCGGAAGACATATCAGCCATAAGGACAACCCGCGGGTATCTCTATGGCATTTTAAAGGATGGCGTCCATGGTTCAGCCATGCCCTATTTTACCTTTTTTGACAGGGACAAGCTCGATTCACTGATGGATTACATGGACAAAAGATGGAAGGTCTTAGATCCGCCCGAGGCGGTTTTGGCGAATGTTTCAAAACAGGCGATGGCGCAGGCGCAGGGCGCCTATGCCAAGACCTGCGCCGGGTGTCACGGCATGGATGGAAAGGGCGCAAAGTCTTCCAAGAATCTCGAACCCCAACCCCCCGACCTTACGGCTTACAGCCTTTCGCCCAAAAGGACGTTTGACATAATCTCAAACGGCTATCCCGGCACCATGATGCCGGCCTTTGGGGATATTCCGGAAGAGGTCAGATGGGGGCTGGTGGAGATAGTGAATAAGAAAAGAGGCTTTCAATAGTTCAAGAAAAAAGGGAAAGAGATGAAGAAACAAGTAATATTCGGGCTGGCGCTAAGTATAGGCGCATTGCTTATTATCAGTCATAAGACCACTGCCCAACAGGGGCCTCAAGAAACCAGCACCTGTCTTCAGTGTCACGGCAATGGAAAAAAGATGCAGGAGTTGGGCTATCCGGACTTCACCATAACCCAGG
>NZ_JBMFRG010000001.1:0-35487 GCF_049968175.1 Dissulfurimicrobium sp. | reverse complement strand
GGCAATGGAAAAAAGATGCAGGAGTTGGGCTATCCGGACTTCACCATAACCCAGGGGGCAGTGGAAAAGCAGACCGGCATGCCTGCAACATGCGAGATGTGTCATCAGGGGAATCCCAATGACAATACCATGGAGGGGGCACATAAGGGCATCTTGGGATTAGCTGTGGTTATGAAAAAGGGGATTGTTGCAGTGCCGAGGAGAGAGCTCAAGGGAGAAGACAGGGAATCCATCAAAGGTTTGAAGCTGAAAGGTGACTTTGTCGGCAACGCCCTTTTTCCAAGGGTAACCGCTGGGAATGGAGGGTCTGGGCTTAATCCAAGGGTATTTATTATACAATGGCATGACAAGGATATCAATACTATCGCCTTTAATCCGGGCATCGCTGAGAAGACCTGCGGAACCTGCCACCCGGAGGCTGTAAAAAGCTATATGAAGACAGCAATGGGCCTGGCCTTGACCCAGAGCCAGTATGCGACCTGGGTCGGCCCCACAGGTCCTCAGTCCTGCGGCCTCTGGACCGCGGCCACTGCAAAGCCCGACAATGACAGCTTTACTACCGGAAATATGGAGAAATACAATGCGGTCAGCACCGCCCATCTCGGCAAAGAACAGGCGTTCTCCAACCAGAGAAACTGCAATACCTGCCATGCAGGTTGCCTGGATTGTCACTACAGTCCTTTTAATAAAGAGGCCAGAGACAGTAAAGGCAACCCAAAAGAGGTGGGCGTTCATACCTTTTCCTTTAAACCTACGGTGCTTTCGTGCATGGGCGATGGCAGGGCCCAGATATGTCATGCAGGCCCCATGGAAAGACGGAGGGGAGATGGATTTATAAAGGGGGATTTTGCCAGGAAGGCTGTGGCTGACTTGCGGAACAAAAACTCAAAAAAATATATTGAGACCCCGGACATACACTTTGCCAAAGGCATAACCTGCGTGGACTGTCATGATCAGAATCACAAAACCCACAATATGGGGGATCAGATAAGGAGTCCCGAGCCCATGGAGTGTGCAAAATGTCATAAGCAAGAGGTATCCAGCCATAAGAAGGGAATTCACAGGAATCTCTCCTGCGAGGCCTGCCATACCCCCTTAGTAGCAGGCTATGCCTTTAACTTCTGGGCGCCTGGAAAAAAATTCGGGCTGGAGACCCCACTGGACAGGCATCCATTTTATACGGTTAATGCAATGGCCCCCATCATCCTTAAGGATAATAAAGGCCAGTGGAACCCCTATCACATAGTCCCGCACATCTCAACCAATGTTAAGAAGGAGGAGATAAAGCTGACAGGGAAACTTGTCTTCAGGGATAAGCCGGATGTAAACATAAAGAGGGAATATCCGTCCGATGATGCCTTTGCTGTCACGGGAACCTATGAAGGCAGCAAGGATGAAGGCACGGTCATGGCCTGGTTGAATATCGACAAGGTTGCCCATGCAGTAACAAAGGCCAGAACCTGTGAGAGCTGTCACGGATCAGAAGGGGCGCAAAGGGTTGTGGTGGATTACAAATGGATGGGAAAACCTGATACCGCTTATAAAGATGTCCTGTCAGGCAGTTTTACGATTGTGGCTGACAAAAAGGGTTTGAGGATCGAGAACCTTTCAGGGGCCGATGGAAAAACGATCCCTGAGGGACTTAAGCCCCTGTCAGGCAAGTGGAGTTTAATGGGAAACTTTTCCATCCCCGAGATAAGAGATAAGAGGGCATACGCTGAAGAAAAAGCCAGGTACGAAAGGGCATTGAGCGGGGGTAGATACCATTAAAATAAACTATCGAGGAGGTGATCGGACTTAACAGGAAAAGATCAATCAAAATTCGTATATTTTAAGGCCTGGCTTGTTGGGCTGACACTAAAAGACAACCAAAAACATAAGGAGGTATTAACATGAGGCACAGGATCTTTTTGATGGCAGGTTTATTTGCATTTCTTTCCTTTAACCAGGCAGCCTTTACCCCTGTGGCGTATTCCCAGACTGCACAGGTGGCCCAAGGCCAGACAGCGGAGCCAGGGGCTGACTTTCAAAAGGCCCATGAGTCCTTTATTAAAAAGGATTTCAAGGCATCCGCCGCGGAGATACGAAAGGGTGCGGATTTTTTAAAGAAGGAGGCGGAATCTGCCGGTGATAAAGGTAAAAAGACCTTGACGGCCTCTGCCCGGGAACTGGACAAGCTGGCAGATTCAGTTGAAAAGGGGGCTGTAAAATCAGACAAGGAGCTGAAAAGTGCATTTTCAAGGGCTGAGCACGCGGTAGCCAGTAATTACTATGTCAAGGCGACCGATTCCTGGGCAAAAAAAGAGACAAAAGAGACCGGCGAGGCCCTTAACTCAGCGGCAGAGCATATGGAACAGGCTGCAGATTGGTCAGGCCATAAACTTAAAAGCGGCGCATCCAAGGCCATTAAAGAGGGGCGCGAGATCTCTGGCAAACTTGTCGAAGGCACGGGCTACGTACCTGAAGAGGTTGGTAATGGCCTTAAAAATATGGGTGACGCCATATCGTGGTTTGGTAAAAAAATCCTGCCCGGAAAGAAATAAGGTGCATATATCCTGGATGTGCATCATATCATGGGAACCTCTTTTAGAGGTCCCCTCAAGGAGAACCCAATGAAATTATACCAACTGATTGCGGCCAGCTTGCTGACGCTTATGGTGCTGGCCGGTTGCACCACCACCGGCATGGGGCGTGGGGAAATGACTGCTAAAGGGGAATCCGCCGAGCCCGTTCTGTTTAAATGGAAAAGCATGGACGGTGGGCTGTCTGGTACAATGACGGCCATACTGCCTGATGCTATATATACAGGCCGGTTCTTTCAGATCACCCGACAGACGACGCGCGAGGCCCTTGTTCCGATGTGGAATGGCTGGAACGAAGGCTGGTCCGACTGGCCCTACTGGGGTGAGCCTTATCCTGATACGTACGGCGCGACGCAGTTCATTACATACTACAGCGGAAAAGTGGTTGCCAATCTTGAAACCAGCGGCGGACGCCATATGCGCTGCCGCTTCAATCTTGTCGATCCGCGAAGCGGCATGGCTGGCGGGGGGCAGGGCGAGTGCCAGCTATCTGGTGGCGGGGTCATTAATGCAACATTTTGACCCAGGTTTTGCCCCATGAGAGACTGTCCGGCAAATCCGTCACCCTCCCCTTAATCCCCTCCCATCAAGGGAGGGAAAAATAAAGGAGGCCTATCAAAGGAGGAATATGCAATTTCCAGAGCGGCTCCCTGGAAGACGTGGATTCAGAGCAGTTCCCTCTCCCCTTGGGGAACAAGACTTGCCGGATATTCATGAAACTTGACAAAAAAAGGCCTCTGCGATGGGGCGGCTGAAAGAATCCGAGTCAAGTGCCAACCAAAATCATGCAAAGGAGATCGATTATGTCAAATGAAAATGCAGCGGTTGCAGTCTTTGATGCCCATGTCGATGCAGAAGAGGCTGTGAAGGAATTACAGAAGGCCGGCTTTGATATGAAAAAGCTGTCCATTGTGGGTAAAGACTATCACACCGATGAACACGTCGTCGGCTACTACAATGCCGGTGACCGCATGAAGTACTGGGGCAAAATGGGTGCCTTTTGGGGCGGACTGTGGGGTATTCTATTCGGCGCAGCATTTTTCTGGATCCCCGGAATTGGTCCGGTTGTTGTAGCCGGACCGCTTGTCTCCGCCATTGTCGGCGGGCTGGAGGGTGCAGTGGCAGCCGGAGGGTTGAGCGCCCTTGGCGCGGGCCTTTACAGCATCGGTATTCCAAAGGACAGCATCATCAATTATGAGACGGTTATAAGATCTGACAAATTCCTGCTGATAGTCCATGGCTCCGGGGATGATCTGGCAAAGGCCAAAGAAATCCTTAAAAGCGTTGGCCATGAGCTGACTATTCATCACTGACATCCTCTCGGAATCCAAGTCAGGGGGGTTCTACATGAAACTTCCAAATTGGGGTATATATAAACCCTTCGGCTATTATGCCTTTACTCCATCTTTACTCCATCCAGCTGTTCCCTATATAAAACAACCTGCTCCCCATCGGAGCGGGTATGATTGAGCAAACGGGAACAACTATCACCGCCCGAGCAACAGGTCACGAAGAGATGAACCAGGCACTGGCAGGGCGGGCGTTTGGGGTGGAAGAGTGGCCTTTGGCCCGTGTTGAATAGATGATGGTGCCTGCGGCGGGGGCACGGGCTGCCCGGGCTGAACCGGCTGCTGAGATGAAGGGCTGGCTTGTTGCAGCGGACCTTGCGATTGAACGGATTGGCCTTCTGCCGCCCCGCCTTCCTTGGGCTGCTCGCCACCTGGTTGAGGTGGTGAAGGGGCCTCAGGTTTTATTTGAGGGGTCTGCAGGCCGACTGGAGCTGTCGCCCTTCGTTCGTCTTTTTCAGGCCCGAAGATGGCGAGATGGACACTCCTCCCCCTGAGCTCGAGATCTATCCCGTGGGGCGTTATGGCCGTAATACGCCAACCTTCCAGGGAATCCCCTATTTTCACAGGATGCGGCCTCTCTGCCTGGGCAGCCTGATTCATGGCGGGGAACTGTGGACCGGCCAATGGGAACACAGGATGACTTGTCTGGGGGGTGTTCACGGCCTTTATAAAGGCCTGACGTCTGCCGTTGATTATACTTACTCCATAGACCAGATAGCGATTGATCAGCTCCTGTTCACTGGCATACCTGGCCTTTTCATCAGCCTCATTCTGTGCGCCTTGGCCGCGTAATGGATCAAAGAGGTTTTCCTTTACTATGACATCATAAAGGCCGAGACCAGGCTTAGCACCGTTTGTATTTGATGGTCCAGCCATGCACAGTGCAACTGGTGTGATTGCCCCCAAAAGAGATAAAATGCATATAAATAGACTGCCTCTGTGTGCAGGGCCGGACATCATTGCTTCTTTGTATCCGGACTAGCCTCCCCCGCAGGGGGGATGGGCTGGTTTTTTTTGGCATCCGGCCTTGCGGCAGGCCCTTCAGCCTTTGCAGGTACCTCGGCCTCAGGGCTGGGCGGCAGATTCGCATTTTCAGGCGTCGTCTGGACATTCGGTTTCGCAAGTGGCGCTTCAAGCCCTTTGCCTGAATCAGCCGCTTCCGTCGCCTTCGTCCCCAATCCGCTGATGCTCTTTTTTTTCAAAGCCTCCTTCAGCTCTTTCACCCTCTTGGAAAAATCCAAGGTGAGCGCATCAGCGTCCTCGCGTGTTTTGATAAGATAAGGTGTAATAGCGAACATGAGCTCGGTCTTGCTGGTCTTTACGCCTTGATCGCCGAACAAATGACCTAGAATAGGTATATCTTTTAAATATGGAATCCCTGAATTGCTCTTGGTCTTCTGTGTCTGTATGAGACCCCCCATTATGATGGTCTGGCCATCCTTGGCCACCATATATGTGGTGGCCTTTCTGGTCCTGAAGCTCGGGGAATTGAGCCCCCCGGTCTGCATGCTGGTGACTGAGCTTACCTCCTGTGTCACCTCCATACGCACCAGGCCACCGTCATTTATCGATGGCTTTACCTTAAGTATTATACCGGCGTTTCTGTACTGCACTGACTGTGTGGTCGTACCACCTTCGGTGGTGGTTGTGCCTGTAAGCGTTGGCACCTCGTCACCGGATTCTATCCTGGACTCTTGGTTGTCAACGGCAAGGATCGTCGGGCTCGACAGTATGTTGACGGTGGTCTTCTGTGCCAAGGCGCTGATCAAGGCCCTTAAGCCCCCTGCATTGTCGAAAAGGCTATATGTCAGACCAGTAGGGCCTGTGCCAAGCGGCGTATTCTGTTTCATAGTGGTGCCGTCCGTTAAGGCTACATCTGCATTATAGGTTGTACCACCGAAATTTAAGCCCTTGTTTTTAAGAAACCACTCAACGCCGTATTGGAAATTGTCGTTGAGCGTCACATCCACTATGAGGACCTCTATCAGGACCTGCCTTGGCACCACATCTATCTTTTTGATGACATCCGATATGACCTTATAGTCCCTTGGGCGGGCCCTTACCAGTATGGCATTGTTGGTCTCATCAGGGATGATCTCTACATCCCCCGCCAGCTCCCCGGTACCGCTTATACCTTCCGGCTTAGCAACAGCCGCCGGTTTTTCCGTATTGGTGCGTTCGACCATGACGGTTTTGTTCTTGTCAGTTTTTGAAGCAGATGATCTTGATGCGCCCCTTATCCCATAGAGTTCATTCAACATATCTGCTATATCCTTGGCCTTGCCGTTCTGCACGAAATAGACATATACCTGCTTGCCCTTATCAGCCTGTCTCTGATCAAATTCCTTGATCCAATTCCCTACCACATCTAGGACATCTTTCCATTTTGTAACGACCAGGATGCTGTTTATCGTTTTGAGCGGCAGGATCTGAAAGGCGCTTTGATCAAGGCCTGCCCTGCCGTAGATGACTTTGCCCTGGATAAGTTTTTCTATATCATCATAGACATCGGTGACGCTTGCATTCTCAAGGGTAAAGAGCCGCCAATGGTAATCTTTGAAGATATCTGTATCTATAAAGGTAAGTATGCTGCCTATTTTGTCTATATTTTCGGCGGTATCAGAGATCAGGAGCGAATTTGTGCTCGGCTCGGGCACTATTACGGCACCTTGGGACAGGAAGTTCTTTAGATTTGAGGCTGCGGCCGTGGCTGACAGATATTTGAGTTGAAATATCTGGACTACGTCGCCCGGATTGGCCAAGGCATCTTTCCTGTTTATGACGATAGGGCCGGTCCTTGCGGTGTCGGGTTTTCTTACGACCTTGTAAAGGCCGTGCTCCCCCTTTGTTATGCCAAGGCCGTGTATCTGAAGCACCGAATTAAATAGGTTCAAAAGCTCATCCCTCGTGTATGAACCCTGTATGTGGAGCGACACCACACCCTTTATTGCCGGATCAACTACGTAATTAAGCCCCAATATCTGGGACAACACCAGGTCGAGCACAGGATAGATATCCATATTGTCAAGGGTGATGTCAATGGGCTTGCGCTCTAAAGGCGATGCGCCTGCAAATGGAGAAACCGAGGCCTGTGGCTGGGCCTGGGGCGCCTGCAGAGGTACAGGGTTGGGCGGAAGAGGAACGGCTGCCTGCCCCTGGGCGGGAGGGGGCTGATTTACGGACGGTGCAGCCTGGTTTTGTGCAGGCGCCGAGGCAGTAGGCTGTATCGGCATAGGGGGCTGCGCGGCTGCAGGTTGTTGCGGCCCAGACCGTGCCGGCGCCACCCCCGGAACGGCTACCGGAATGGATGGGCGGTCTATATGTTTGGACCTCTGCCTCGAATTTTGGTCGACGCCCTGCGCACCCTTCTGCGTCTGTCCTTTATCTTGGCCGAACGAATAACCTGCGTTGGATAACAGTGTAATTATCAAAACAATGCTGAATAGCCTAATGATATCGACTTTCATTTCCAATCCTATTATCTTCATTTTTACCCGCTCTTACGCCATGCTTGGCCTCATTCTTTGCCTTTACGGCACAAAGGGCGTCAAAGTCCATATTGATCCTGGTATATGGAGTCGGACCCTGTATTACCATTACATTGAGATTATTCAATCTGACCATCTTGCCTTCGGAATCAACCTTCATTAAAAACTGCACCAGCCCCTTCATGCCTGACTTGGTGATCAGACTTACAGTACCCAATGGATATTCATTCCACTTGCCACCGGCAGCCGCCCTATAACTCAAGACATCCATGCCGGCATCCGATGCCTTTTTTAGTAAGTCATCCTGAAGATTTGAGGCAACCACCTGCGGGTTCTCCCCTGGTATCAACAACTGCATAAACCTGGCCCTCTCCTGTTCGACCCGTTTTAGTTCCTCGTCTATGCTGCGCAGCCGTTTGATCTCTGCCTTGGTACCCTCTATCTTTTTTTTCGTAACCGCAATCCGGGTCGTCATCTCGTCGATCTTTCCGGTCGTTGGTTCAAACAAAAATGAATACCAGAATATTATCGCTATTATCAAGATCCCATAGCGCAAAACCGGACTTTTTGAGTCAAATTGCCATTCAGAGGCCTTCATTATCTTGTCCCTTTTTGGTTTGTAAGGGTTATCTCCACAGAGAAGCGTTCTTTCTGGTTGTTGTCCTTCATAACCGGGGATGTGAACTTGAGTTCGGCACAAAACGGCAGCTTTCTCCATTCTGTGGTGACCTGAGAGGCTGAATTTCCTTCTGCCGTTATCCTGAGCTTGTCATCTTTAATGGTCAGGTTCTGTATCCAGGTATCCTGGGGCGTATTTACTGTAAGCAGGCGTAGAACATCGAGTGGACGCGGAAATTCGTCTTTAAATCGTGTCATCAAGGCCATCTCACCCTTTATGCCATCGACCTTTTTTTTGATCTCAAGAAGGGGCTTGAGTTTCTTATCCAGAGCTGCAAGCTCGGCTTCTCGCGACTTCAGGGCGATTGAATGCCCATAAAATTTAACCCCCAAGATGCACGTATTCAGCAGTATGATGGTCCCCATCGCTAATACAGCCGCCTGGAACGGATTGATGCGGAGGATAAGTGGTGGACGACGGGGCGTCTCTTGAAAGGATATCGCCGGGTACATACTGAGTCCGAGAACTGCGGCGCAAAGCCCCCAGCTGAGACTCTCCTTTTTCCCGCAAAACCTGGATATCCCTGGTAGGGCGTGGCATGGATCTTGGCAGGACGTCGAAATCGAGCTGGATCCACTCGGATCTACAATATAGGCAGGACTGGGTATGAGCCTGAAGAACTTGGCCGGCACATAGGATGAGAGATCGAGAAGCGCCTGAGAAACATCCCTGCCTCCCTCAATCGGCAGGGTATAGACCCCTTCGCAGACTGTTTCTCCGTGCAGGGAAGTATACCAAAATCCGCCTTGCCTGCCAAGGACGACGCACGGGAAACCGGCCTTGCCTCGTCTAATGAGTATATCCAGTCCGACGAAAGCGGGTGACACAGGACCTAGAGACACCTTGTGGCCTGTCTCTGAAAACACCTTAAAAAGTGGATCAAGAACGGCACGTCTTATATAGGCAAGAAGGACTATCGTTTCGCCGTTTCTTTCAAAGGCATATTGATCATAATATATCTCCGACTTATCCAGGTGGGAATGGAGCTCTATGCCCAGTCTCACCGATTCCGCAGCCTCCGCCGGGATAAGCCGGGCCATGGCCAGCTCTCTAAAAAAACAATACCTCTGAGGCAGGGCTAGACAGAACCTTCGCCTTCGTGACGGGTTAAACGCCTGCAGAAAGACCTTGAGCTGATTATAAAAAGATCCTTGTTGACGACCAGGCCACTCCGGTATGTCAAAAGGCGCCCAACCTTTTGGTCCAAGCCTTAGGCCAAAGACCTGTGGATCATCTTCGTCTGCATATATACCTATTATCTCAGTGTGAAAAGCCATCTTTACCCGGCGTCTCCCCATATAAGACGTCTTCTTGATCAGAGCCTGCGCTCGCGGTCTCGGTCCAGTGTACTAGCTTGAAATTGGTGCCGCCCTGAACCGGTTGCCAATATATCCAATAGCTCATGCCGCCGATCTTGGTCTTAAGACAAACCACCTCGTGGGAGAATGGGGCGTTGCCAGCACCGGCTATGTGTCTCAAGGGCGGCGGCGCATACTCTTTTATAACAGTTCCGGTCTTGTTGTAAACTGTAAAAATATCCCTCAAACCGCCTTTCCACTCCAGATCCATCCCTGAGTCTTTGAATTCATAAGGGATGGGCCCATAAAACAGCTCCTGCGTAACACCATTTACAAGCAAAAGTTCTTCCAATGTGTGAAACGGGCCGTTGGCAGGGAGATAGGGCGGGGTCTTCGCAAGATAGACCTCATCCTCGGCCCCGTTTTCCCTTGGTATATTGTCGGGATCCCTCCAGTCCAATATCCCATCCACGATCTCGTCCGCGGTCGTCCCCTTGCCCAACAGTCCTCCAAGTGCCTCTTTGAGCTGTTCCTCGGTCGCATTATTCAGATCCAGCTTCCCATGTTCGTCCTCAAGGGAGAAGGTCACATCCTTTCCGCCGATATTTACCATATAAATGGTCCCATCCGGGATCAACAACCCTTTATCCCAAGCCTCGTCAGGCTTCATATCAGGAGGTGCAAGCCTTGTCGAGACAAGGAGCAGAAGGGAACGGGTTAGATATTGTGCATCAAGCGAGTCCCACACTTCCTGGCCTAGATTGCGCCTGACCCTGGACTGGACCGCATAGAAACCGGCTATCATGGTGAGAAAGGCCAGTGTCCAGAGGACCAATATCATCACGAACCCCTTTTGCCCCTTCACCTCTTTTTGTCTCCCTCGCAAAAAGGATCGGTGCACAGCATCCGGTAAGAGAGGCCCTTGTCCTTTGCGGTCCCCCAGGCCAGGACCACTATCTGCGGGACGTCGCTGGCTTCATCCCATTTATCTCTCCAATCCTTCGGATTTGCAGCCTCGTCTTGATCGGCGCAATAGAAGAACGAAATGGGCCCTGTACCGCTGACCTCGGAATATACCCAACCTTTGGTGATACTATCTTCGTTGAACTGCTCAGGCGGTGATTCGTTCAGTTCATCCTTTCTCGTTATAAGTCTCTGAGCATATATCAGTTCGTCTGAGTCGGCGTCGTATCTGTAGATTACATGGAATATACCGCCCATTCGGGAACCAAGGGGGACATAAGTGGTCACAAAAGAAAGTTCGGCATTGTCGCCCTTGAACATAGCGAATTCCCCGAGATCCTGCGACGAGGTACGGATCGCACACTTAAGCTGCCGCGCAAGGAGATTTTCTATGGAAGACTCAATCATAAGGGCCCTGTCCTCTTCGTGGCCCCTTTCCCATGCCATTAGACCCGCATGGATCGCCATGGAGAGTATGACCGTAATAACTGCCATAAGGGTTATGGAAATCAGGAGTTCAAGGAGCGTAAAGCCATTCCCGCTGCATCTTGATGTCAATTAAGACCTCCGGCAAAGGGCGCCTGCGCGCCTGGAGAAGGCTGATCCGCAGACTGCATGAGGCTTGCAAGTACAAAAGGCGCCCCGTTTCCGGGCGGGAATATCTTTAAGACGACCTCCACGAGCCCTGGTGTATCAAGATCCTTTTCGCCCATATCTTCATTCTGAAGCGTGACAGCCGCATCCCTTACGACAATACTATAAGACCAGCCCGGATGCCCCTCGACCTTGCCGGAACCGGCTGTGATTGACCCTCCTCCGTCTCCAAGGTCCCGAAGAATATCTCCTGCTATCTCTGCCGCCTCTCTCGCCTGATCTCCTCTGAAGGCCTCCCTATGGCCCATGGCTATACTTGAAAGGATTACGCCGAGCGCTATGCCGACTATGGCGATTGCAACGAGCACCTCTATGAGGGTAAAGCCGCTTGAGCGCTTCATGATATGTGTCTTGACTGTATTATGCCTAGAAATCGATCGATGGTAACCCTGTCGACGGAGCCATCGGCCCGTTTAAGATCGATCTCCCCGCCGCTCGAACTGCCGTCGGGGAAAAAATAGACTATATAGACGCCAGGCCTTGGTTCGCTTATCCCCTTGCCTTCCACTTTGATGGTCTCAGGGACATGTTCCGGGCTCCTGCCCTGCACAAAAAATTCCCTCTCGGGCCCATAGATTACAAAACGCACCACCTCGCCCCTGACAAGACTTGCGCTCCTAGCACTGGCGATCGCCTGTGTGAAATCTACAACGAAACGGCTCTCGTTAGACTTCAGCATCCCGCTCCCGACCGAGATAAAGACCATCGCACCTACTATGCCTATCAATACAAGGACTATCAGGAGCTCTACCAAGGTGAAGCCCTTACCGGACAGACGGCGACGTCCTGAGAGGACATCGGCGACTCCGTGGCGGACGGGGGCATGCCCGGCCATGACCGCCTTCCGTGCCGCAACACCATTAACAGGATCGTCGAATAGAGAGATGGCCGCTGCGTAAACAACGACCTGCAAAGGCAGCAAGCAGGTGTCCTTGAACGGTCTTTCAGAACGCGACATCGTTTATGCCGAATATGGCGAGCAGCATAGAGAGGATAATGCCGCCGATCACGATGCCCATGAACACTATTGTGATAGGCTCCACCAGGGAGAGATAGACCTTTGTGTCATGCTGTATCTTTTCATCGAAGTCATCAGCCACCTTCAGGAGCATGGCGCCCAGTTCGCCGGTCTCCTCTCCGATGCCGACCAGATTGACCATCAGGGTTGGAAAGAACCGTGACTTCTTCATTAGCTGACTGAAGCTCCTGCCTTGACGTACCCCTTTGTATATCTCGCCTATCTCGTCTCTTAAAAGGCTGTTCGACACAACATCACCTGCAAGAGATATGCCCTTTAAAATAGGGACGCCGCTCTCTATCAATGTTCCTAGAGTGCGGCAGAAGCGGGCCAGCTCAATCTTTAAAAGCATAGGGCCAGCAAGTGGGAGTCTCAATACAAATCCATCCCACCAGGCCCTGCCGTCGGGCGTCTTTATATACTGGCGGAACCCAAAAAATCCAGTGGCGGCTATTGAAAAAATAATCCACCACCACTTCTTGATGACAATACTCGCTTGAAATATGATCCTGGTCATAGTCGGCATGGGCTGATCCAGGTCGTCGAATATCTGTCCGAACTTAGGCACGACAAAGGTTATGAGTATCACTACCGAGAGTATCCCGACCAGCATCAGTACACCGGGATATATGGATGAAGTGACAATAAACCTCTTTATCTGCCTGGAGCGCTCCAGAAAACCGCCGAGCCTCTTCAAGACCTGAGGCAGCACCCCACCCATCTCACCGACTGTAACCATGTTGACATAGAGCTTGTTGAATATATCAGGATAGGCGGAAAGTGCGCCGGAGAGCCCTTTACCACCCTGGACGTCTTCCTTTATGGCAACTACGAGTTCCCGCGTGCCAGCTTGTTCAGATGAATCGGCTATAATAGACAAGGCCCTCTCTAGAGGGACGCCAGCCTCAAGGAGATCGCCCAGCTCCTTGGTGAAAAAAAGGACGTCCTCATGACTGAACCTGCGGCGCTGCCTGCCGAAGACGGCCTGGAGCGGCCTTATGCGCCTTATCTTGATGGGTTGCAGACCTTTTGACAGGAGCTGCGCCAAGACAGCCTCCTGGCTTACGGCCTCATCTACCCCCTTTATTCTCTGCCCGCGCTGATCAAGGGCCTCATAGGCAAAGCTTGGCATCAGTTCGTAACCCTCATTACCTCTTCAATGGTGGTCTGGCCGTCTATAACCTTTTGAAGGCCATCCTGTCTCAATGTGCGCATACCCCTTTTTATAGCTGCGGCAAGTATCGCTGAACTGTCGTCCCCATGCATTATGAGTCTCCTGATCTCATCATTCACCAACAAGAACTCATATATGCCGGTACGCCCGGAATAACCCGTGCCAGCGCAGTGAGCGCAGCCGGTGCCGCGCCATACGTTCGTAGGACATCTAGAGGGATCAACACCTAGGGCATGGGCTATCTCATCCACAAACCCGGGCGGCAGTGCATAAGGCACCCGACACTCCGGACAGATCTTGCGCACAAGTCTCTGTGCCATCACGGCAAGGATGCACGAGGAAAGGAGATAAGACTCAATACCCATCTCCTGAAGCCTGGTGATAGCACTGGCGGCGTCGTTTGTATGCAGGGTCGAAAAGACCATGTGTCCTGTTAGGGCCGATTGGACCGCTATCTCCGCGGTCTCGGAGTCCCTGATCTCGCCTATCAGGATGACGTCGGGGTCTTGCCTCAAGATGGTGCGAAGGGCAGAGCTGAATGTGAGCCCGATGTTTGCGCGGACATGAATCTGGTTTATGCCGTCGAGCTGATACTCTACCGGATCTTCTACAGTCACTATCTTTTTTTCAGGGGAGTTTATCCGGTTCATTACCGCATAAAGCGTAGTGGTCTTGCCACTGCCAGTGGGCCCGGTGACGAGTATCATGCCGTAGGGCCTAGTTATGACACCCTCAAAGGCTCCTAAAAGCCCTTCAGAAAGACCAAGGGCTGCAAGATCTAGCTTGACCTCTTCGCGGTTTAAAAGCCTCAAGACTATACTCTCGCCAAAAAGTGTGGGCAGGGATGAGACGCGGATATCTATATCCCTCGAACCCTCGCGCACCCTTATGCGCCCATCCTGGGGGAGGCGCATCTCGGCTATGTTCATTTTGGCCATCAGCTTGATCCTAGAGGTAATGGCAGGCTGGAGTTTTTTTGAAACGGTTTCGACGTCGTGCAGCACGCCGTCTATCCTGAACCTGATCGTCAAGTGATCCCTGAATGGCTCAAAGTGAATGTCAGAGGCCTTCACCTCAAGGGCCTGGCTGATCACGTGGTTTACAAGACGTATTACAGGGGCCTCGGAAGCAAGGTCTCGCAGCTGTTCCGGATCGTCCCAAAGACCTTCTTCTATCCTTGACTCGATGTCGTCATCGTCCTCTCCGCCAAGATCCACCTCTGCTTCATACCAGCGGTAAACAGCGGCAAGTATATCTTCTTCACTGGCTAGAAGCGGCTTTATAGGTCTTTGGTAGATATCCTTAAGCACCTCACGGAGGTAAAGGTCATGAGGCCTCGCCATGGCAAGCCTTACCTCATTTTCATCTATGGCAAGGGGGACAACCCGCCACTGCTTCATGAGACGAGGCGGCAGGCCGTTTACGAGCGGCGGTCTCTCAGGAAAATCACCCTGACCAGCCCGCGGGAATTCAGGTAAAGGGCGTTCGCCCTCTCCCCCTGATTTCCTTTCGGCCCCATCCACAGACAGGTCTCCGCCATGGGGGATAAAGCCGCTCTTTTGCAAGAGCCTTTCTATCTTTTCTTTACCGCCATTCAAAAAGGTATTAAATTGACCGGCAATGGATTTAATATCCATACTTATTGCCAGCTTGTGATGTCGGCGTCTTCCCCTTCACCGCCTGGCTGCCCATCCCTGCCGTAGCTTATGATGTCGTAGTCTCCATGCTCACCGGGGCAGCGATAGACATAGTCATGGCCCCACGGGTCTTTTGGTATCGGCTTGGGAAGATAAGGGCCATTCCATGTATCAAGGCCGGGCGGTTTTTCTCTCAAGGCCTTAAGGCCCTCTTCGGTGGTTGGATAACGCCCGTTGTCGAGCCTGAAGGCGTCAAGGGCCTCGCCGAACAACTCTATCTGGGCCTTTGCAGTCTTCTCTTTACTGGCTGCAAGTTTACCGAAAAATTTCGGCGCAACGAGCGAGGCCAAAAGCCCTATAATAATGACGACGACCAGGAGTTCTATCAGGGTAAAACCTGTTTGCCTATTTTTTTGAATTCGAGACTTCGCTCCCCACAAGGAGACACCTCCAAAATTTAGGATCTTAATTGGATATATATAACACCTATTGGGCTTACAAAAAAGAGGGGTCCGAAGTATCTGACCGAATAGGACGCCAAACCTGAGATCTCACCGCCGGCACAGGTCCATACGAAAGGAGCGCCCACAATCATAACCGCGCCCGCAATACCCTTGGCAAGATGCAGCATCATACCCAAATAACGATTTGAAGTCTTTAAATAAGATAAGGACATCCTTTTCGACATCCATGGGGGTGCCTCGGTGCATCATGACACGCGATCGGCGTATCAGCGGCGGATAGTGTGATACCTAATACGCATTTCAGTACGTGTTGTGCCGTTTCAAGCGCCTTTCTTGCATACGCCTTGCAGCAGCTCGGGCCCGTCAGGTCACGTATGGCGGCCGAAATCTCACAGACTGCATCCATCGTCAGCCTTTGTTCCCGATCCGTTCCGCATTTTGAACCCAAGATAACAGCAAAGCATGCCCCAAGCGCTGGGGTGATCCCACAGACGCCAGTCAGCCCGCAGTAGCCCCCTACAGCCTGTCGCCCAGTCCTCAAAAAGACCTCTTCCATTGTAGAGTCCGTCACGTTCAACGTCCCTTCATTTTTTATGGCGGCGATAAATGCCCCGGCGGCCATAAAGGCATGGTGACACCCCAGCATGGGGACGCCTGAAAACCGGAGCATCTCTTCGAATATCCCAATCGGATCCGTTGAATCTGTAGAGGAGCAAACCTGCTTTATAAGTCCTACGGCGTAATTATTGTGGCATATATCGCATATATAATGCCTATTCGGGCAGACAACGTGGGTTACAAAATCTTTCCCACAGCAGGAGCATTCGACCGTCTTGCCGGTTGTCAGATACTCAAGTGGGGCACCGCACAACATGCAATTTTCTCCCTGTGCGGCATACTTGACAGTAGAGGTGTCGTTATCTTTAGTCTGACCAGGCTGGTTGACAGATGGCAATCAACAGATTTGGGCATTTCTGTCGAGTATGTCCATAATTCGACTTTCCAATGCCTACAGGCCGCAGGCTTAGTAGGAGATAAAAATCATCCGCGATGTAAGGCGACCCTGGCTTCAATTTATAAAAGGCGGACAAGACGACCAATCAGCCGTCGTCTTCAATGCCTGAATTGTCTTTTATGATATCTTTTACGTTTTCTAACGTATAGAGGACATCATGTATAGTAACTTGCGGGTTTTCTTCACAAAAATCATCGACAACCGATAGTATGCGCTCTGTAAGGTCTTCGAATTGCTCAACTGTAAGGTTTGTCGCAGGCTCGTTTGACATCAACTGGTCAAGATCGATGCCATAGCCTCTGAGGAGCTCCTCTTTGAGGCTTTCAAGCCTGCGGGTCCGCCCGATATAAGAGCGTTTTACATCTTTAATGTTTACTACTTTTGCCATGTGACCCCTCGACAGGCCTATAATACAAAACTTAAATTCATGCCGTTGTTTTAGTAATTTTACGGAAAAACAGTATGAAATGCAAGGTGTTTTCCATTATATTTTTATTTCTAGGCTGCATGACCTCATTTCTTCTTGACAGATCAATAAAAATCAATAATGATTCCGGCAAAAAATATTCTAAGCGTAAAGGCGGTGTAGCTCAGCTGGTCAGAGCATGCGGCTCATATCCGCAGTGTCCGGGGTTCAAGTCCCTGCACCGCCAAAAAATAAATCAACTGCCGGCCAAAAAAACGAGCAGCCTATATATCAAGGCCGCTAATTTTAAAAAATATGAACCTTCTTTTTAACGCCCTGGGGATCCTTCTTATAGTGGAAGGCATCCCGTATTTTGCCTTCCCCGAAAAGATGCAGGAAATCATGCGCGAGGCAGAAAAGATGCCGCCGGCCACGCTCCGCTGGTTTGGGTTCGCAAGCATGATCGTCGGGCTCGGCATCTGCTATCTAGTTCAAAAGACAGATCCCTTTTAATTCCCCACCTTACATGCCAGTCAGCTTTAAATTGGAAGATTACGACTACAATTTACCTGGGCATTTGATAGCAAAACACCCGGCAAGGCAGCGAGATGCATCGAGACTCATGGTGCTCGATCGGGCAGGACGTTCGATAACCCATAGCTCATTCAGCAGGTTGGAGGAGTACCTAAGGCCTGGGGATTGTCTGGTATTAAACAACACCCGCGTCTTCCCGGCGCGGGTCAAAGCTAGAAAGGCAACAGGAGGAGCGGTCGAATTCCTCCTGTTGCACTTCCCTGTCATGCAGACCGAGGGCAGGGCAAGGGCTACGGCGCTGTCGCGTTCGTCAAAACCCTTGAGGTCTGGTCAAAAGGTGAGTTGCCGTGGTATTTTGGACATATCTATATTGGATATACTGCCGGAAAATCATGTTGAGATAGAACTCGCATTTCAGGGCGATCTCAAGACAGCGCTCAGCCTGTGCGGCGAAACGCCGCTTCCTCCGTATATAAAACGAGACGAAGTGCCGTCTGATATGGAAGACTATCAAACGGTCTACGCTAAGGAGACAGGGTCGGTTGCAGCGCCTACAGCAGGCCTGCACTTCACACAGGGTCAACTCGAACGTATTGAAGACATGGGGGTCGTCATGGCATGGATCACTCTCCATGTGGGCTACGGCACATTTGCCCCTGTCAGGACGCCCGACATACGTGAACACAAGATACACGCCGAATGGGTCAAGATCCCGCAGGATACGATCGATAAAATGGCCGCGGCAAAGAAAAACGGCGGGCGCATTGTAGCGGTAGGAACCACATCTGTAAGGGCGCTGGAGGCATCGTCATCCTGCGACGGAACGCCCAGGGCCTTTGAGGGGCTGTGCGACCTCTATATAGTACCTGGATATGAATTCAAGGTGGTGGACGCCATGATTACGAATTTCCATCTCCCGCGATCATCCCTGCTCATCTTGGTCTCGGCATTCGCAGACAGACTTGAGGTCCTAAGGGCTTATGGCGAGGCCATAAAGGCAGGATACAGGTTCTACAGCTATGGGGATGCGATGTTCATCGTCTAATAGAATCAGGGGTGATCTCCCCAGCGTCCAGCGATACCACAACCAGATCCAAACACAGGATTTAAACGATTTGACAGCCCCAACACTTAAAAAAAAGAAACTATTTAGCCCTTGCAGAAACTCATTGGAATTTTCAGGGAACGGATTTATAGTCAAATACGATATACGATAAATCAATGCGGTCTCCTTGCTGTTTCCTGTATATACCCGACGCCCATATTCCGTTAAGGACTTAAGGCCGGAATACCGATAAAAAATTATACGGCAAATTCTATTGTGAAGACCGGATTCGACGCCAGCTTATGAATCATAGATATAATCCAGACGATACCCAGAAGTTCGTGATATTCCTGGCGATCGGGATTGCCCTTTCCATATTGATTATAGGCCTTAGACTATTCGCCCCCTTTTTCTACCCCATTGCATGGGCTATCGTACTGACCTTGTTTTTTTATCCGGTCTTTCAGCGGATAAACCGCATTTTAAAGGGGAAAGAGGGTATATCGGCATTATGTATGTGCCTCATAATCATATCTTTTATAATAATTCCAGTCTTCATCCTTCTAGGGAGCCTTGCTAACGAGGTCCTGAGGGTCTATGACGAATTTCAGGCCGCCATATCGTCCAAAGGGCCGGGCCTCATACCTGATCCGGGGGCGCACCCTTTGTTAAATAGGTTATTGTCCAATCTGTTTTCTATGTTCAACATCCATGGCAATATCTCTCCAGGGCAATTCATGACAGACCTCGTCAAGAGATTCAGCGAATCTTTTATAGCGCAAGGGACGGTGGTTTTCAAAAATATAATCACCGTCGTCTTTGACGGCCTGTTGATGCTGGTGGTGCTCTTTTACCTCTTCAGAGACGGAGAAAAATTCCTCGACACATTTAAGGGTGTCCTGCCTTTTCACGACGTAGAAATAGAGAGATTTTTCAAGATCATATCAGATGTATTGTACGCTACCCTTTACGGCAATATCCTGACCGCCTTAATACAGGCCGGGCTAGGGGTGTTTATCCTCTGGGCCCTTGGCTTCTCGGCCCCCTTATTATGGGGAATAGTCATGGGAATCGCCACGTTCATCCCAATCGTAGGCACAGCCCTTGTATGGGTACCGGCAACCCTCTATCTGTTTCTGGCTGGCTCATATTTGAAGGGTGCCGTACTTCTTATCTTCAGCATACTCCTGATAAGCCAGATAGATTACTTCCTAAGGCCCTATCTGATAAGCGGCAAGACACATCTACACAGCCTCTTCCTATTTTTCAGCATACTAGGCGGTCTTAACGTCTTTGGCCTCCTTGGACTCGTGCTAGGTCCGATCATAATCGCACTCTGTGTATCCATTCTCGAGATATACCGGCTTAACTACCTTGGATATCCGGGCAACGGCATGAAACGGCTACTAGAATAAAGATATCAGCTTGACTTTACAGGAGATATTTTTTATTTTTGCAATTATGTTGCAAGCCTTAAGGCAGGAGGACAAATGACCCTTACAAAGGCGGATATCATTCGGCGCATATATGAAAGCAAGGTCTTGAGCAAGGCTGATTCGACAAAATCCGTTGAGACGCTGCTTGAGCTCATGAAACAATATCTTGAAACAGGAAACGATATACTTATAAGTGGATTCGGGAAATTCATTGTAAAAGAAAAGAAGGCGCGGCGCGGAAGAAATCCGCACACAGGGGATGACCTGATACTTGAACCCAGACGCGTGGTCACATTTCGTCCGTCAGGTGTGCTTCGCAGAAAATTGAACGCCGGCAAGGGGTGATGCAACACAAAAATAAGATGCCGCAATAAAAATAAATAAATCCCCCGGCCTCAAGGCCAGGGGGTTTATTGCGCTTATATCTAGATCTTAAAGCGTCTGATCTCTTCCTCGACCTGTCTTGCCTGTGCCAACAGACCTTCCATTGCCGAGAGTGTTCCTTTGGCGCTCTGGGCGTTTCTGGTTGCCGTCTCGGCCATCTCATCCATGAGTTTCTGGAGCGCTGCGCTTCTCTCCCTCTGCATCGCAGTCCTTTTAGTGATCTCTTCCGAATTGGCGGCGACCTTTTCAACTGTCTTCACGGCGCCCTTGGTTATATCCTCGGCCGACTTGGTTATGTTTATAATCTCTTCACTTATAGCTATAAGGGTTTTCATGGCGTCTTCAGCCATCTGCCTACGGGTTGCCTGCTGGTTCGTCATCTGGACGATGTGATCCGCAAGACCCTTCAGATCGTCGGTCAGTTTGAGCAGGGCCTGGGTGTCGCCCGCATATTTGGTGGCGAGTTCCGAGATATTGGTCGTAACCTCAGTGCCGGATTTGACGCTCTCCATGATCTTCAAGATGATCTGCGCGGTCTGATTTGTATATCTCTTACCCTCCTCAACCCTTTCAATGCTAGATCTGATAAGTTCCGCTATTTCCTTGGTGGATTCCGATGTGCGTTCCGCCAGCTTTCTAATTTCATCCGCCACCACCGAAAATCCCCTGCCGTGTTCGCCAGCCCTGGCCGCCTCGATGGCCGCATTCAATGCAAGGAGGTTTGTCTGTTCAGCAATATCCGAGATGAGGTCAACAATCTCCTTGACCTGGTCGGAACTCTCGGCAATGGCGTCCATACCTTGGATCATCTGCTCCATGGCCTTGCCACCCTCTTCGGCGCTTACAAGCGCATCTTGGGAGCGCCTCGCCGATTCCTGGGCCTCAACTGCCATCTTGCTGAGCTGATCCGCCATGGCATGGAGCGCCTCGGCGGTCTTTGCAGAAGACGCGGCCTGGGCATAGGCTCTTGCCTGGACCTCCTTAGCGGTCTCCCCCATCTCCGAGACAATCTTTGTCGCGGACTTCGAACCCTCTTTGTTTTGCACCGATATCTTGGCAATCTCCATACTCAGATCGGCTATTTCTTTTATGGATTTGGACGCCTCTGATACGATATTAGCGGACGATTCGGCATGGGAGGCCACCTCGGCCGCAGTCTGACCCATAACGGCGACCCTCTGCATGACGTCCTTGGCCCTTTCAGCCTGAACGGACGCGTTGGTGACGATATTTTTTGACACCTCGTGCACCTTCTGACTCATCTGTGCAAAAGATACCATTGTCTGCATGACGTCTTTGAAGGTATCCTGCAGCACACCTAGGAGCCCGTTTACTGCCTCGGTCATGCGTCCGACCTCGTCTTTGGTCTTTATCTTTATCCGCTTAGTGAAATCCAAATCCTTGGCGATCTTCTGAAGTACGGATGCGGTATCAGTAATAGGTCTTACGAGGAGGAAATGGAAAAACAGCGAAAGAGCGGCGGCCATAATTGCCAGATAAAGTATAACAAGACCTGTAAACTTAAACTGCCCCATATAAAGTTCGTTAAATTTTCCATTCAAAATACCGATATCTTCTGCAACTATATTAAGGCCTACATTCTGTCCCTGATAATCGATTACCGGGCTATAGGTAATAAAATATTTATCTGTTATTTCGTAGCCATCAGCTAAAAGTTTTTTATAGTCAAGTGTTTTTGCAATATATTTTTCTGTATCATCAAACCACTTATCGGCTGAAATGATATAATTATCCCCCACTGCCACCCTTGGCTCTGCCTCGATAATTCTTTTAACCTGTGGCATATCTCTTTTTAAAACCAGAATATATTTTAGATTTTTTTTGTGTAGATCTTTGGCTATTTTATCCGGAGTTTGTTCTATTTCCACCGATCCTATGTAATCGTTGTCTCTGATAATCGGCGCCATGCATCTCATTGCAATATCAACTGTCCCTACTTCAAATACCGCTATAACTTTTTTTGTTTGCTCCACCGCCACAAGAGTCGGCCTTACGTTTTTTACATTGTCTCCATAGGCATCTGGCGCCCAACTTCTTAGGAATGATGTACCATCTGCAGTACGTAGCTGTACTCTTATGGCTGTCAAGTCAGTACGTTGTCTATAATCATCGAGAAGGCTGGTTAGCCTGTCTAGTGCAAGCTCTCTATTATTTTCAAGAATAGCCCTTGAAAGAGTACCGTTGTTTGCTATAGCAACAGCATTAGTTTTGGCTATTGTAAAAAATTCATTGATATCATCATTTAATAATGACAATATTACCTGCTTTCTATTTTCAATTGCCTCTCTTTTTAGAGGTTCTATACTATAGAATGTATAAGCCAAGTTTACTATGATGATAATCAAACCTATCCCAAGAATAATCCCTGCAAACTTCGCCTTTAGACTTAGATCGCCCCTTAACTTAAACATATGAATCTCCTTTGCCCACCTCTCAAATTTGAATCCAGACAGCCACTATCTTTGTTTACCAAGCGACGTCGAGACAGCGTCAGCTTGATGTGTGTCGTCAAAACCTAGACCCTTTATGTGATCTACAAGCCTTTGGACGTTAAGAACCGGCAAAACCGCGTCCTCATATTCCGCCAGGCCCCATACAAAATCGGCATTCCATAATGGCTCCATGCCGCCGGCATTGGTCATTTTCGTGTCTATTGAATTCAAACTCCCGATGCGGATGACCGAATCCACCATGATTCCAATGCTCGCCTCTCCGCCGCCGATAAGCAGGACCCTGTTCTGCGCATCAATACCTTCAAGAGCGGACATGGATTCAAATAGATCGCCCATGGGCCGTTTCATCAATATCTCACCGACCTTTAAAACCGGCAGGATCTGACCCCTTACATTCAAAAGTCCGGCGATGACAGGATGTGCATTCGGCATGATCCCCAACCCCTTGGGCTGTAAGACCTCTTGGACCCAATCCAGCCCTACAGCCCATGTCTGTCTTTGGAGTTTAAAAAAGACAACGTGATAAGGCGCATTGACAGACATCCCAGGGCGCTCTTCAGATTGTTCCATAAACTGCGCCTCTCAAACAAAAAGTATTCAATCGAACAACCCAGGTCGATATATTTTTAGTAATCTATAAATTATTATCGTCACAAAATCATCATGACTTTAAGATAACCCCTGTGCAGCGATAACGACCTTTCCAAGCGGGTATCTAGCTAATATGTGATACAGTGGGCCGTTTCCTGTGATCTCGCTTTTATAAATCGCTATTTCCTTTACATCAAAAGGGGCCGATTCAATCGGCTCTTCCAGATACGTATTCAGAAACCTTGCGATCCTCCGCCTGGATCGTACCCTGCCAGTTGTCAAATGCGGGGAAAATGGTCTTGTCTCTCTTGGGAATCCGGCCCTCTCCAAGAGCAGATCAAGATCGCCCTGTAAGGAACAGAGTGCATCCAGGGCGCCCTTGATCCCGATCCACAACACCCTTGGATTGTCAGTACCAGGAAACACGCCTGTCCCGGAAAGATAAAGGGGAAAGGCATCATGACTTGCTGCCGTTTGTCTGGATGCCGAATAGACCAGATCAAGTCGGTCTTCGGATACGTCACCAAGAAACTTCAGCGTAAGATGAAGGTTGTCGGATCTGACCCATCTTATATCGGCCCGGCTGTCAGACCGATATGAACGCCAGACGGCCAACCTGTCTCTAACAATATTACAGCAGTTATCTGGAATATCTATTGCTATAAAGATTCGAGCCATACTTAAGGCGCCTTCGGAGCCAATCCAGGGCTGTCTCTGCAGATAGTATCTGGATTTCATGTCTTGAGCCTGAAAATAAAAACCTCTCACAAGATGTGGACTCTGGGGTGCTCAACGCTATATAAACAGCACCCACTGGTTCACTGGCAGTCCCGCCGCCTGGGCCTGCAAAACCAGTGATTGCGAGACCGTAGGTGGTGCCGGCCGTCTTTTTTATTCCCTCAGCCATCTCTATGCCTACATTTCTACTTACCGCCCCGTAACGATCAAGCGTCTCCGGCAAGACCCCGATCATCTCCATCTTTGACCTGTTGCTGTATGATATCACACCCCTTTCAAACCACTGAGAGCTGCCCGGTATGCCGGTAATCCTGTGGGCCACAAGGCCGCCCGTACACGACTCGGCAACAGCCAGGCTTTCACCCTTTGCGCTCAAGAGCGCCCCGGCCAAGGACTCCTGCGTATCCCCATCAGTCCCTATAAGGCTCTCGCCTAAGGCAACCTCCACCTCCCTGCAGATCTTGACAAAGCGTTTATCTACCTCATCCTTGTCAAGGCCCATTGCCGAGACAACGAGACAGACCTCGGGAAAATCGGGATAATAGCCTGCATTTATCCCGTCCATCTCCTCAAGGAGCCTGTTTACGATTACATTTATCTCTGTCTCCTGGAGCCCGAAGACCTTGAAGGTGCGTTGTCTGGTTATGAATCCCGACGAAAAGGCTGCCTCGATCCTGGGGATGACCTGCGTCGTCAGGAGATATTCCAGCTGCTTTGGCACGCCAGGGAGACAAAAGATAAAAACCCCTTTATCGATGATCACATAGCCCGATGCATGTCCATCAGGATTTAAAAACTCGGCGCCTTCCGGTAAAAATGCGAGTTTTTCCAACATAATATCAGGCGTATCCCCCCACACACGTCTTTCCGCATAGACCTTTTTCAATATATCTTCATTGACTACGAGTCTGCGGCCCAGCGCCTTAGCCACTGCCTCGTTGGTTATATCGTCGCTGGTAGGACCAAGGCCGCCTGTTATGATAACAAAATTCGCCCTTGTCATGGCCGAAAGTAGGGCGGCCTTGATGGCCTCGGCATCGTCGCCGATCATGGTTATGCCCTTTACCTGATACCCTGCCAGAAAGAGCCTGTTCGCCGCAAAGGTGCTGGTGGTGTTCTGCACCCGTCCGGTAACAAGCTCGTCGCCTATGGCTATTATTTCACCATACATGATTCAAAAGATATTCCATTAGACTTAATACTACGTTGGCGCATACCCCAGCAGCTATATCGTCAAGCACTATGCCCGTACCGCCATGAACTTTTTTATCTATATAATTTATGGGAAATGGTTTAAGAATGTCAAATATCCTGAAAAGCAAAAAGAGGGCCGCTATCCTATATAAATCCAGGTGAACAAAGGCCAGGGCAAAGCTCATACCAACCGCCTCATCGATAACCACCTCCGGCGGGTCGTTCCTCCCGATGATTTTCGCAGCCCTACCTGAAGCCCAGAGGGAACAGAGCGAAAAGAGGAACAGAAAAGACGATTCGGTAATGGGCGAACGGCCGCCAAGCCCGAGGCAAATGGGTATTGCAACGATGCTGCCCCACGTGCCTGGGGCCCATGGGAGCCTCCCGATCCCAAGGCAGGTTGCAATGGACAGTGCGGCCTTATCAGCTACATCATTTCGACAATCTGGATGTATGTCCTTTTCCATCGCCGTTAATAAAGATCCTGCCAGATGGTCCATCAAAATAGCTGAAAACAGTCCTGCTAATCTCAGTCCGCGCCATTGCCGTCCTTTGCATGTTTCTCGGCCCATCTGTACAATCCTTCACGATAGCGCCATGCAGGCAAGACGACGACAAGGGCGACAAAAAGCATAACCGCTAGACCTGGCAAGTCGCCGTCGTAGAGCCTTGCACCCTGAAGCGTCAAGAGAATCGTGCCAGGCATCCTCCCGATTGTAGAAACAGCCAAAAATATCTGCCACGGCATCCTGCTCAGCCCTAAAATATAACAGAGAAAATCCTTTGGAAACCCAGGGATAAGAAAGAGTGCAAATGAAATGAATATGCCTTGGCGTTCCAATAGGTATTCAAAACGTCTGTATATCTCGGATCGCTTCAGCCAGGTCCTGACAAACCGTCTGGCGAAACGGGCCGCGGAAAAAGCCGCCATGGATCCTGCCGTAAGACCTATAGTGGAATAAAGAAATCCCATCCACTGGCCGAACAAAAAGCCTCCGATTATCCCGGAGGCCTCACCAGGAAGGGGTGCGAATACCACCTGGAGTGCCTGCAGGGCGATGAACGCCAACGGGGCGAGCCCACCCCAGGACTCCACATGTCTCCTTAGGACATCGCGATGCTCTATAACATATGCCATATTGCCCCAGAAGGTCTTGATTTTGTTCCAATCCCAGGAAAACAAGACATAAAGACCAATAAAAGAGACCAAAACGAAGAAGACGAATGCAAGTGTCTTTTTCTTCAACGGATTCAAAGCGACGGATCGCCCTTGGAGCGCCTCAGGATAGTGTCTCTACGCCAGTTCCAGTCATCTTTCTCTTGATTGTCAAGGATGAAGTGCCCGCCACGCGATTCGAAACGGGCGCTGGCCGCCATGATGATCAAGTCCGCCACCTGGGCTATATTTCTAAGCTCCACAAAATCACTTGTAAGGATATAGTCCCAATAGTGCTGATTTATCTCCCTCAGGATAGGTTTTATCCTCTGGCCCGCAAGTCTTAAGCGCTTTGCACTCCTTACGATGCCCACGTAGTTCCACATCAGTCGGCGTATCTCATCCCAATTGTGGGAGACGAGTATAGCCTCGTCCATATCCACTGCACCGCCTGGGTCCCAAGGGGGGACAGAGATGGAATCCATCTTTTTGAGCGTCTGAAACGTAGCAGAAATCCTTAAAAAGGCCTGGTGCGACATCACAAGACCTTCAAGAAGTGAATTCGAGGCAAGGCGATTCGCCCCATGAAGCCCGGTGCAGGCCGTCTCTCCTACAGCAAAAAGGCCCTTGAGATCCGTCTCGCCGTATCTGTTTGTGACGACACCGCCGCACATATAATGTGCGGCCGGCACTACCGGTATCGGCTCACGGGTGATGTCTATACCTAGTTTAAGGCATGTCTCATAGATGTTCGGGAACCGTCTGCGCACGAAGTCAGGATCCCTGTGGCTTATATCGAGATAGACATGCTCTTTTCCGCTCTTTTTAAGCTCGATGTCAATAGCCCTTGCGACAACGTCTCTGTTAGCCAACTCCTTAAGCACGGGCGCATATTTTTCCATAAATGGCACGCCATACCAATCGATGAGTCTCGCGCCCTCGCCCCTTAGCGCCTCTGAGATCAAAAAATTTTTTTTCTGGGGGTGATAGAGGCAGGTAGGGTGAAACTGTACAAACTCCAGGTTGGCCACTCTAGCCCCTGCCCTGTACGCCATGGCTATGCCATCCCCGGTGGCGACATCAGGGTTGGTTGTATAGAGATAGACCTTGCCCGCGCCACCTGTCGCAAGGACGGTCACGGGGGCAAGGATGGTATGTATGATACCGGTTGAGACATCGAGTACATAGGCGCCAAGACATCTTTCCCCGGTTTTTTTTGCAGAACCCGATCTGATCTTCCCCTCTGTGACGAGATCAACTGCAATATGATTTTCAAGGATCTCTATATTCGGATCAACCGACGCCCTCTCCGTCAAGGTCTTTTGAATGACCCTGCCAGTGATGTCGCCTGCGTGAACCACACGTCTTCTACTGTGTCCGCCTTCCTTGCCGAGATCATAGCTGTCGGGACGGCCCTGGTCTATCGAGAACTCCAGACCAAGTGACGCAAGCTCTCTTATCCTGTCAGGACCGCCTTCTACAATCATACGTACGACCTCTTCATGGCTGAGGCCGTCACCGGCCTTTAGGGTATCGTATTCATGAAGATCAAAGCTGTCGTCAGGCCCTGCTACACAGGCGATCCCGCCTTGCGCCCAATTTGTAGCTGTATCCTGCACACCTTTTTTGGTAATCACCACAACACGCCCTATCGCGCCCAGCTTGATGGCAAGGCTTAAGCCTGCTATCCCGCTTCCTATGATCAAAAAATCAGTCTTTTTTTCCATACTCATACACGGTCCTTAAAGACCCAGACCTTGAGCTATCAGGCCGAAGATGTCAGGATAACGGCAGACCAGTTCAGACAATATCTTGAGCATAATCTCCCGCATGGATGGATCGGCCGCCTTCGAGGCCCTGAGCCTCGTTATATGCATCCATTCGTCAATAGCCGCATGCACCATGATCTCTGTCTTACAAGAATTGGGAAGCACTGTGCGTGCAGCCTGTGGAGAAGATGTCTTCAAGAGCTCGAGATAGCTCCTCTCCCCCTCGGCCATGGCCTTCAACCATATTTCATATTCCCTTGTACCTTCTTCATAGAAACAAGGTCGAATAAAGACCAGCTCGCCTCCAAATCGGGCTTCGCCGTATCTGCAGTAACGCTGGGATTCCTGTAGATATGAGGCCACGCGATGGCGGACGAGTTCATGGGACACCGCCCTGTTTGTCACAAGATGGATGAGGATGGTCTTGTGTCTGATGAGGATGTCTTGAGGAAGACTGGAGATCTCATCGGGCGTCATGAGCCTGACACTTATTCCGGTCTGTGGCATCCATCTAGACCTACGCCCGCCCCCGAAGGCTATGTCGGAGAATAGGACCGGGTACCTGTCTGTAAGCAGACCGAGAATAGCCTTTACCACTTTAAGGTTGCCGTACGCCCTTGCAAGATCTCTGAAGACGCGGGGATTGCCGGACAGGATGAATCTCTTCCTGTCCAGACGGCTGCTTCTGCAAAAACTAGGAATAATTTCAAAGAATTTAACCATCGGGGTCTCGGCGTCAAGCACGATTTCAAACACCAGTTGCGCCATCTCAAGGACCGACTCGTGCCCTCGCTCTATGATACCCGTTATGAATTTTTCAGCCGAACCAGACGATATACGATCCTCGCTCTTGTAGCAGATGCGGCCACAGCGCTCTATCTGTTCAAGGATTGCGCCCCTTTTCTCATATTCGTCAATAATTTGAAATGACTGTTCTATAATCTTCATGGTGTGTTGTTGTAGTAGAGTACACTAAAAATCAGGATTTGCATCAAGCATCATCTCTTGTGCCAGAAATTCCTCCAAAATAATCTTGTCCGGCGGCAAGACAGGTCCTTCGAAAAGGGGCGATGCTTATCGTTTATTTTTGTCTCCACCGTAAAATGCGCTGTAGGCCTTATACGTCATAAAGAGATCAGCTTTATGTGCTACCTCGAATGGCGAATGCATGCTCAACAGCGGGGTACCGGCATCGACCACGTCCATCCCATACCCTGCCAGATACTTCGCTACAGTTCCGCCGCCCCCCTCGTCGATCTTGCCAAGCTCTCCCGTCTGCCAGATCACGCCGGCCTTGTTCCATATATTCCTTATCCATCCCACATACTCCGCATGGGCGTCGTTGGCCCCGACCTTGCCGCGGGAACCTGTATATTTTGTAAGGCATATGCCATAACCCATTAGTGCGTCGTTGCGCTTCTCGTGAACCTCCTGATAATCGGGCTCAACACCTGCGGTTACATCCCCTGAAATGGCCCTTGAGTTCATAAAGGTGCGGACAAGTGTATCAGGTCCTAGCTTGAACCCTGATCTTCTAATGATGTCATACATGATCAACTCGAGAAATTTGGACTTGGCGCCTGTGTTGCCCTCGCTCCCGATCTCTTCTTTGTCGAGAAATACGGCCATGATAGTCCTGTCAGGCTGCTGCTGTTCTAAAACCGCCTTTAGGGCCGCATATGCACAGGAACGATCATCATGGCCGTATGCCCCTACAAAGGCCCGATCGAGACCTACATCCCTGGCGGTCCCGGCAGGGACCAGTTCAAGCTCCGCGCTCACAAGGTCCTCCTCGACAATGCCGTAACGTTCATTTAAGATCTTCAAGATCGAGAGCTTGACTGCGTCTTTCATATCTTCAGGGCCGAGGAGCGGATTTCCGCCGAAGATCACATTCAGCTTTTCGCCCGGAACGGCCTCTGAGGTCTTTTTTTCTGCCTGCACCTTGTAGGCAAGGTGCGGAAGGATGTCGTTTATCGTAAAGACTGGGTCGTCGGCATCCTCGCCGAGCCTTATATACGCAACTCTACCATCTCCTTTTATCGCCACCCCATGGAGCGCGAGCGGACGGGTGACCCATTGGAATTTTTTTATGCCGCCGTAGTAGTGAGTCTTCAGATAGGCCATGTCAAGCTCTTCATATAGCGGGTTTTGTTTGAGATCGAGCCGTGGCGCATCGATATGGGATGCGATCATCAGCACCCCTTCATTTACAGGACGGACGCCCAGCACAGCCAGGGCGCACATCTTGCCCCTGAAACTCCAGATGAGCCTGCGTGCATCCCCATCCGTCCTTTCAGATTGAACAAAGCCATGATCATCGGCCATTTTCGAGATGGCATCTACCGCTTCACGCTCGGTCTTGGCATTGTTGAGAAATTCCTTATACTCCTCGGCATACTCAAATATCTCCTTGCGTTCACCATCGGATAGTTGTAGCCATGCATGTCTTCGTTTACGCGTGAGTTTCTTTTCCAGCTTCTTGTATTCGGTCTTGGAAAGTCCTTTTTCTGTCATCGCACTTACACCTTATGTCCTTTGAAATGATGAATACCTCATAATAACCACACATAAAAAGAGCGCAATGGTATAAACAATGCCGCCGAAGACTTTGAAAAACCGCAAAACCGGCTACATTTAACAAAATGATAGACATCCAGAATCTGGTCAAGGTCTACAACGGCATTACAGCACTTAAGGGTATAAACTTGAACGTGCGGGAAGGTGAGATATTTGCATATCTCGGTCCAAACGGCTCTGGCAAGACCACAACTATAAAGATACTTACCGGCCTTGCCAGGCCTACATCAGGCAAGATCAACCTGAACGGACTAGATATAGAAAAGGCACCGATAGAGGCCAAGTTCCATTGCGGCTACGTGCCGCAGACCATAAATCTTGACGCAGAGCTTACCGTCTATGAAAACCTCGACATCCATGGGAGGCTCTTTTCCATGGAGCGGTTGAGGAGAAAGGAGAAGATAGACGAGCTCCTTGCCTATGCAGGCATAGCCGAACGTAGAGACAGCCTTGTGAAAGAACTGTCCGGCGGCATGAAGCGCAGGGTCATGGTAGTGCGCGCCCTCATGCACGAGCCAAAGATATTGTTTTTAGATGAACCGACTGTAGGCCTCGATCCGGCCATCAGGCGAAAGATATGGGCGCTTATCAAACGGATAAACAAGGATGGGACGACCGTGTTTCTTACGACCCACTATATAGAAGAGGCGGAGTTTCTGGCCGATAGGGTCGCATTTCTGGATGAAGGGAGGATCGTGACCATCGACACGCCCTTGAATCTGATATCAGACCTTGGGATCTGGGCCATAGACGAGATAGATAATGACAGAATACGCACATTTTATTTCAAGAGCCAAGATGATGCCCGCAGGCATGTCGCCAAATATGGTGGAGAGCTCACCTTGAGGCGGGTAAATCTCGAAGATGCCTTTATTGCGCTTACCGGGAAAAAGGTAAAACGGCAATGAAGGGCTGGTTTGCCGTTTATTATAGGGAACTCTTGATCCTTAAAAGGAGATTCTTCAGGCAGGCGGCCTCTATGTCGGTCTCGCCTGTACTCTATATCGTGGCCTTTGGTTTCGGCATGGGAAAAGACGTCACCCTTCACGGCCGTCCCTATATTGAATTTCTGATCCCGGGGCTCATGGCCATGACCAGCATGACCCAGGCCTTCGCCATAGCAAGCGAGATAAACATAGCCAGGTTTTACTGGCGGATATTCGAAGAATTTCAAGCTGCCCCGATATCCCATCTTGCGTATGTGACAGGCGAGGTTATGGCCGGACTTACAAGGGCGCTCTTGTCCTGTTTTATAATCATCGGCCTTTCCTTCATGATCGGCGTCTTTCTCTCCTACGATGTATATTTTTGGGTCGCCATGGGTCTCAATGCCCTCTTTTTCGCATCCCTTGCGGTTTGCTTCGCCATGCTCGTGCGCTCACATGCCGACCAGATGCTGCTTTCAAACTTCATAATCACCCCCATGGGTTTCCTCGGTGGAACGTTTTTCCCGGTCGAGCGCATGCCAATATGGGCGCAAAAACTGCTGTCCATACTTCCCATCACCCATGCCACATCTGCCATGAGGATCGCGGCATTCGGAGGCCGCCCTGAGGTCTGGTCATACCTTCTGCTCCTGGTGCTCTGGATCATCGCATTCGGCGCTGCGGTGCGTATGGTAAAAAAGGCCATGGATTGATTGGGCGTCTTTCCAATAACAGGCCCTTGAGAAAAACAGGCGCATATTGTAACTATTTTATCCAATGAGGTAGATTATGGAAAAACGCGATCCACAAAAAACCATAGATACCGGGCTGCCGTTGTCACAGAATGCGCTTATCGTACTTAAGCGCAGATATCTCAAAAGAGACGAACAGGGGAAGGTCGTCGAGAGGCCTGAAGACATGTTCATACGTGTGGCGAAGACCATAGCCGGCGCCGACCTTGCATATAATGGAAACGCCGATACGGACGCCCTGACCGAACGATTCTACAGCCTTATGACCTCCCTGCGCTTCATGCCTAACTCGCCGACGCTCATGAATGCGGGTAGGGAGCTGGGGCAACTTTCAGCCTGTTTCGTCCTGCCGGTGGAAGATTCAATCGAGAGCATATTCGAGACGGTCAAACATGCGGCCATGATACACAAGAGCGGCGGGGGTACTGGTTTTTCGTTTTCGCGTATCCGCCCCGAAGGTGATAGGGTCAAGACTACCCACGGCGTGGCCAGCGGACCAATATCGTTCATGACCATATTCGATGTAGCCACCGAGACCATCAAGCAGGGTGGGACCCGCAGGGGCGCAAACATGGGCATACTGAGGGTGGATCACCCCGATATAGAAAAATTCATCACCTGCAAGACCAGGACGGACAGGCTCAACAACTTCAACATCTCCGTCGCTCTTACAGAGGAGTTCATGAAGGCCGTAGAGCAAGGCAGGGAATATGCCCTTATAAACCCCAAAACCGGCGCTGAGGTGAGACGCCTGCCTGCAGCCGCGGTATTCGAAAAGATAATCGATTCGGCATGGACAAACGGTGAGCCTGGCATAATATTCATTGACAGGATGAATCAGGGAAATCCGACGCCGCACCTGGGTGAAATCGAAAGCACGAACCCATGCGGCGAACAACCGCTTTTGCCCTATGAATCATGCAACCTGGGTTCTATAAATCTAGGGCTTTTTGTAAAAGATGGGGCTGTGGATTATGCAGGGCTCAGAGATACGGTTCGGGATGCGGTGCACTTTTTAGATAATGTGATCGACGTAAACAGGTTTCCGCTTGGAGAGATACGCGATGCCACGCTCCGTACGAGAAAGATCGGTTTAGGGGTCATGGGATTCGCAGATATGCTGATAAAGCTCGGCATATCCTATAATTCAGAAGCGGCGGTCAAGACGGCCGAAGAGGTCATGACCTTCATAGACAATGAGTCAAAAGAGGCGTCTATGGAGCTGGGCCGCAAGCGCGGGAGTTTCCCTGCGTTCAAAGGTAGTATTTATGATGGCAAGGTCGAATGCATGAGAAACGCCACCACAACGACCATTGCCCCTACAGGCACGATAAGCATTATAGCAGGGGCCTCGAGCGGTATAGAGCCCTTGTTCGCCGTAAGCTACATCCGAAAAGTCATGGACGGGACCGAGCTTATAGAGGCCCATCCGTTGTTTGTGGAGGCTATGCGAAAACAGGGACTTTATTCTGACGAACTCATGGAGCGCATAGCCCATTCGGGGTCGATCCAGGGATTCGATGAGGTGCCTGAGGATCTGAAACGCATTTTTGTCACATCTAGGGATATCCGGCCCGAGGATCATATAGCAATACAGGCGGCCTTTCAGCGCCACACCGACAACGCAGTCTCAAAGACCATAAACTTTTCAAATGAGGCCACAAAGGAGGACATCAAAAAGGCGTATCTCCTGGCATGGCGGCAGGGGCTCAAGGGCATTACCATATACAGGGATGGAAGCCGCCCTGTGCAGGTCTTGAACCTCAAAAAAGAAGAACGGCAGGCCGCCGTCAATAAAATAGAGCCGAGACCTAGACCTGTCAGGACGACAGGCATTACCGAACGTGTAAGGACGGGTTGCGGTAACCTCTATGTGACTGTCAACAGGGATGACAAGGACATCTGCGAGGTGTTTGCCCAGATGGGAAAAGCCGGAGGGTGTGCAGCCTGTCAGATGGAGGCCGAAAGCAGACTCATTTCGTTGGCCTTGCGTTCGGGCGTGAGCGTTCATGCGATAATAAAACAACTCATAGGGATACGCTGTCCGTCACCCATCTGGCAGGAAGGCAAGCAGATACTGTCGTGCCCCGACGCCATGGCCAAGGTCATGAAAAACATCGAGGGGTTGGCCGATCCGGATCTGGCCGAGACGGCTGCGGCAGGCAGGGTATGTCCGGAATGTGGTGGCACATTGGAGCCGGAGGAAGGCTGCCTCCTATGCCAGTCATGCGGGTTTTCGAGATGTGATTAGACCGGTCTGTCTGCATCGGAATACAGATAGACCTGGTGATGAAACAGAGGGGCTATGGCCTTTAACGCCTGGGAATATATATTTGCAAAGACGCGACCTGAGCTATTGAAGTCGCAGTGGTGGATAGGGCACATCCCTTTTGCGTTTGAGCTTGTTAAAAGGCTCAGGCCTGAGATGATCGTCGAGCTCGGCACTTACAGCGGCTCATCATTTGCCGCATTTTGTCAGGCGGTACACATCCTTGGGCTACACGCCAAATGCTTCGGGGTTGACCTCTGGCAAGGCGACATCCATATGGGCAAGTTTGATGAAAACATATACCTCGAGATATCGGAATATATCAAAAAGAACTATCCCGATATAGGCGTATTAATAAGATCCAGCTTTGACGAAGCGGCCAACAAATTTGAAGATGGCTCGATAGATATCCTACATATAGACGGCACCCATACCTATGAAGCGGTAAGTGGCGACTTCCATACTTGGTTGCCGAAGGTTTCGATAAAAAAGGGTGTTGTCCTTTTCCATGATATAAATGTAACCCGTGAAAATGTCGGCCCTGCGGCTGAATTTTTTGGCGTAAGACGTTTCTTTGACTCCGTCAAGGACCGCTATCCGCATATCGAATTCGATCATTGCTATGGCCTAGGTGTCCTGGTCATAGGGAGGGAAGTGCCGAAAGACATCTTGAGGATGATAAATGACTCAAAAGACCCTGGCTTCCATAGATTTTTTGAAGAACTCGGGCAAACGGTGTGCAACAGATTTTGGCAACAGCAGGGAAAACGCGGGATTTTAGGGGGCCGCATATCTGCCAAAATTACGAACGACATAAAAAGGATCCTCTATAGGCTTAAATCTTTGATGTTTAATTCTTGATGATCTCGTAAAAAATCATTATATGAGATGGCTAAGCAAAAATCGTAAATG